>JBCBDH010000341.1:0-6951 GCA_038529855.1 Bacteroidota bacterium
CAGTTGATGTTTGGAAAGAAACCGCTCTAATTTTTCCTTTTCTTCAGCCTCTTTTTCAAAAGAAGCTTCGCGGTCATATTGGAGCATGGCCTGGATGCGCTTGATCTTTAGACGGGTTTCTTCGACCAGATTGATGGTGATATCCATTTCGTCGTGAAAGATCCAATCAGTGATCAGATCATCGCAGAGCCGTTCGAGAAATTGGGTAATACCCTGGGTAGCTGGTTGGTAATCAAGGTTATACAATTTGCTAACATCGTGGAGTTCATCTATGAGATTATCCAGGGCCAGGTTGGTTTTCTGTACATCTTGAAGTAGTTTAAAAGTTTGCTTTTTCTCTGCATAATTACTGTAAAGGCGACGTTCTTCCTCTGATTTTCTGGTGCTATGCCAACCCTTCATTTCCTTTAGTGCCCCCCTGAGGTTCAATAATTGCGCTAAGACCTTATCTCCATAATCCATGGCCTCATCAATCTCTTTCCGCTCCTGCTCCGTCGCTCTGATCGCCTGTTCGAGCTGAATGACCTCATCAGCAAGGGCTGGCTTGCGAAACTTGAGGTACTGCCGCTTTTTGCGAAGCAATTTATCCAAATCCTCATGTACCGTTCGCAAACGCATCAATTGCTCCGTCAATACTTTGATCTCGTATTCTTTTGCCGCAATAATGGCTTTGCAATCCTTGTAGCGAAGAATCAAATGCAAATAGCGCTGCCGCTCTTGATCGTGCTGCTGCTTCTTATCCCCTAATACCTTTTGAAAGAGTTTTCTAAAAGAGAGCTTTTCATACACCTCCAATCTTCGCTCGCTTTCAGACAATTGCCTCTCCAAATGCACTAGCTCCAATCTACGATCCTTCAACTTCACCTTGATCCCCTCAAGATGGATTTCTATCTTTTTTCGCAAGGCTCGTTTGTCCAATAAGTCTTTAATCTGAGCTTCGAGATTTTTCATATGCTTTAAGCTTGGCCCTTGGTTTCCTTCCTGCTAAGTTAATCAACAGGCAGAACAAGTGTTAATGTATGTTTACAGAAACAACCTTATGGCCAAAGTGGTTTTCCCATCTCCTAAGACTCAAGGGTCTGACTGCTCCATAAAACAGCCTAGCCCTCAATCCCTTCGCAAGACGATCCGCCATTTAAAGTGATAAGCATCATCTGAGGCATCCCAACGATCAGGTGGATAGAAAAAGCCTTCTTCAGTACCATAAGTAGACCAAATCTGCTTCTTTCTTTTGTTTTCCTCTACCGTCCAAACAATGTCGCATTCAAAAGGAGAGTTGCACAGCACCTGAGACATAAAGACGCGACGACTGTCTTCATCAGCAAAAATATAACTCTGCATATTGGCTTGCCCTCCTTCAAAATTGGTATAGGTAAACGTAAATTCTTTGAAGGTAGTAGCTGGTGGATTGGGTTCATAGACCTCCATTCGCCCAGCATCGCTCAGGTCTTCAAATTGCTCCGTACTGCCATCTTGATGGATAATCCAACGCTCTGACTTTTCGATGACCCACTCGCCATCCAAACGATCAGTAAAACGGACTTGCTCACTTTTACAAGCATTAAAAAGCAAGAGCAATAGGCTCATAATCAGCGATAAATAAATATAATTTTTCATGGGATAATCAATTTTTAGGAGGTTTACTATTGGGTGTCATTTGCCGCACCAAGGATAAATTCTATACCAATACTAATGGCTTGACCCTCTAATTCATCAGTTTTTACGCCTCGATCTTGTTCTACGAAACCAATTGGGTCCGTTCCATAGCTTACAAAGTCAGCAGGAAAATCATTGGGGGGATAATTCACCGTGCTATAGTCCAACAAAGCAACCAGATTTTTACCAGGAGGGAAATTATTCATGGGCTTGGACCAACGAAGATAGAGCATCACCATACGATAGCGCAGGCCCAATTGGAAGCCCAAGTCAATAGAGGCCGTTGTTCCCGTGTATAAGCCATTGAGCTTATATTCAGAAGAAAGACTTCGCGAGCCATCTTGGTAAACCGTTGTATGGGTCATCTTGATTTTTCTAAATTGCCCACCAAAATAGGTTTCCAGAAAGACGAAATTGCGAATGTGGACGCCTGTGGTCATGGTCCATTGGGCATCGCGGATAAATAAATCGAGTTCATTGGCTACGCCGCTGGTCCACTCCGCGCGGTGTTTGTGTTTTTTGCGACCATACATAAAGGCCGTATTGGCGGTAAAACCAAATTTACCCCTTGAGATGAATCGAAAGCCAATGCCAAATTTGGGGTGAGTGAGTTCCAGTCCTGTAAACTCAGGATAGGGCTCGCTGAGCTTCGCCCCCCAAAAATCATTAAAGGTAGTTGTGAAGCCATTGAAGCCTAGGGTTTGAAATTCGCGATGGTCATAGGCGGCGAAGAGGGAGAGTCCTGGAGCAAATTGGGCTTGCGCCTGGAGCAGCGGCCCAAGCCACAGCATCAAAAAAATAATTATTCTATTCATGGGATATTAGTTTTTGGGCTGGTAAGGCACCGTTTTAATTTTGGGTTTACCGTGTTTTTGCGTGTATTGATTGACGGCTTGCTGGCTGCGCTGTCTGATGTATTTCCTCACATCTTCGCGCAAGGCTTTTTGTAGTCCCATCGTGTATTTCCCCTCTATTTTCATCATCATCTCAAAGCTCATATTCTTTTGGTGATCATAAGCCTGGGCAAAGACCTCCGCCATGCTGTTGTAGGCAGCTGCTTCTGATTTTCCTTCCTCCACAGTCGATTGGAATTGATGTTGAGCCAGCCGTAGGGCGCAAGCGAGGTCTTCACCACAGAAGAAGGTCCGCTCAGCCTGGTCTACACTGGCCTTTTGAGCTTTTGTTTTTTCTACTGCTCGCTTAGCCAAAAACTGCTGATAGCCCGCTTCAGTCATGGCATTGGCCACATAGAAACGATCATTCTCTGCCTTGTTAAAATCAGTAACTCGAAAGCATTTATCTGCGGTTTTGATGACATAATCAGCTCCATCAATATGAACGGCTTTTAGATGAGTCGTATCTTGGGCATCGAGTTGAGTTCCTTGATCGTAGACAAGAAAATCAGACAAGCCATCTACATTCTCAAATTTTAGCCAGTAGACGCCATACTCGCTTTTGGGTAGCGCATTCATAGGCAGCATACCATCTGCTCTTTCCTCAGGCCAGTTGATTCTGTAAGCCTCTTGCGCAGGAATGATGTATAGATAACCCAAATCACCGCGTATTGTATGGTAGTGAAAATCCTTGTCCTTGATGATCTTTCCGTCATACATGACATAAAATCGGTTCTCCTTATTCCTAATCAAAAAGCGATCAATGCCTTTAGAAAGGACTTTGGCGGCGTGGGGCTGTTCGTCTGTTAGGTGTTGGAAATTGGTCATTTCAAGCAAGATATTTTCCTTGGGCTCAAAAACGTAGAAATGCGCTTTTCCAATAAACCCAATCTTGTAAATAGCATTGTGGATGCTTTTTCCATTGAGGTCCTTTAAGGTAAAGGTGCTTTTGCCATCTTCTTTTAAAAAGCGGGTGAATTGATAATCTTTAAATGGAAGTTTCCTGGCGGATATGGATTGAGTATCAAAATCTGTATTTCCAGTGATGTGACCATCTGTATAGACCAGGCGACGCTCAGCATACGTTTCTAATTTTCTACTATCCGTGTAGTATTTTGCAGCGATGATCCAATTGCCCCTATCGTCAAATGTATATTGGTAGATGTAGGGTTTGGGTAGGCCCTGGAAATCTTCTAGGCCCTTTATTTCCAAGCCCTCTTTATTGTAGTATCGCTCTTCCTGACCAGTGCTTTGTTTTTTCCCCCTGCTTGTTGATCTACTGATTTGGATTTTGGTGAGTGTCTGTCCCTCTATTTCTACCTCTTCGTAGCGGTACAACTTCATCACCGTTTTTTCCAATTTCCCCAATGCATAGGAGGCATGAATGGTATTGTGTAATTTCTTTTCCTTGGTACCCAATTGATAGGTGTAGGCATAATCCTCTCTGATTTGTCCTTGGCCATTGTAAATTTGAAAGGCCACCAGGCGACCATGTTGATCATAGCGCAAAACTTCCTTGTGGGATCGCTTTAGCAGATGATCTTCCTGTTGGTAACTAATTGAATCCGCACGGTATTGGTATTTTCGATCAGAAAGCGGGCCAGTCAGCTGCCCTAAGCTATCCAAACGCTTGGCTTCAATGTGGATCAGTTGTCCTTTTTTATCGTAGTGATAAGTATAGTATTCATAATCCTCTCCAAAGAAGGCGCTATTTTTAAGGTGTTTTAGGCGGCCCTTCTCAAATTGATAGTTCCAGGTGATGTCCATATCAAAGAGTCCAAAGAGCTGGAAGCGATGGACGTCCAACTGCTCAATGTCTCCTTTGATGTCAAAGTCTGCGGGGTGTAAACTTTGCTCGCCAGGGAGCTGTTGGGCGAAAAGGGGGGAGATCAAAAGGAGCAGTGCGACAGTAAAGCCTATTTTTTTCATGTTTTCTCAATTATTATCTCGTAGTCAAATGATAGGTTAGCCTATGGATACCCCGCATTGCGAATCGGCTATCGGACTTGGGTGCTTGTCCGATAGTCGCATACGCAATTGGCTTTAGGGGCTTGGTTTTACAATGATTGAGTGGAAATGGGAGGTTGGAAGATGAGCCAAAGTGCTAAGCCAACATGGGATTATATAGCATATTACCAGCCGTTTAAATATTTCGACTTACCTTCATTACAAAATTAGTTGCAGTCAGCCTGTACTTCAATACTACCTTAGTAGTATTTCTCCATAGCGCTGAATATCCGATTTTTGGTTGACGATGAGGTATTTGTTTTCATTACTTTCTTTTGCTTGTTGGATATGTCTGATTTTGGGCATCAATGCTGAGCTATCCCCATTGCAAGGGCAAAACTTTGGTTTCAAACAGCTCTCCACAGAACAGGGGCTTAGCCAAAATAGCGTCAGTAGATTACTCTTGGATGAGCGAGGCTACTTGTGGATAGGCACACAGGATGGACTCAATAGATTTGATGGGAAACAATGTAAGGTCTACACCCACCAATCCCCTCCTCATCGCATACACAATATCGCCATTAAGGATATGATTATGGGCCCCAATCAGGAGCTCTATATATTGGGTAATTACGGTGTAGAGCGCTTTTATACTGATCGAGATAGCAGTGAATTGATCTATCCCCTACCCTCTATCCAGCCTTACGAAACCTTGCTCTACGACGAGGTCAATCAGGAATTGCTGATTAATCGCCTGGATCATTTGGGCTTTCGCCCGCTATCTATTTCGGAAACACCCCAGCCAACAAAGGAATACACCCTTCTAGCCAACAATCTAGCTCAAGACGCCCTCATCAGCTATCGCTCTTCCAATTCCTCCTTTTCTGTCCGCTCCATTCGAGGTCAGGCGCTTTTCCAATTCTACAATCGAGCAGATTCTTCCATACAGGATATTTTTGAACTCATCGACCAAGAGCACCTCCTCTGTAGCGTAGTAACTGCCAGAGATACTTTATTGGCATTGGCTCAAATAGGAGCATCAGGTTATGTCTTTCAAAAAAGCCAAGTGATCAATGACATCATCAAAGTATTTCGCGATCCGCTGGGGCAAAGGATTTGTGCCATTACCAGTCAGGGCAATCTGGTACTTATGGACGAGCAGCTTCAACTCATCAAAAAAATCAATGCCTATCAAAGCGCCTCCTCCACAGCTCCTCCCCTCTATCTAACGGATGGTCTCATTCACCAAGATCATTTGTGGCTGGGCGTCGACCCCTTTGGTGTGTTTTATCGCTCCCTGGGCGACAATCAGTTTTCTACTCGCCTCCTGCCCCAAGAACCCCCAGCCATTATCAAAAACCTCTTCACTGATACGCAAAATCGACTCTATGCCTTTGTCTTAAATCAAGGGATAGAAGTCTTTGACCCTAATGGCCAATTGATTACATCTGAAATGGGACTACCTACCGCCTTGCGCAATCCCAATATTTTTGCGGGTTTTAATGGATTAAAAGCTTTGGGAGCAAATCAGTTTGTGTTGACGGGTAAAGCCATTTTTGGACGTTTTGATGCGAGAGAATCCGCTTGGGTAGACTATTATGATGCCTTTAAAAAACAAGTACCTGAGGAGGAGTTCTCTGATCTGTACCTGTTCTATGAAACAATGGATCAAAATCGGGCTTATGTAAGCACCAATCAAATGCTCTACCAGTTCGATCTCAATAGCCAGAAAGCTCGTTTTCTACATCGCTTCCCCCACCCTATCACCCATCTAATGCGAGATAGCCACCAAGTTTGGGTAGGTACTACCAGTGGTTTATATGCCTACACCCCAGAAGAAATTAAAGTTGATAGCCTGTTTAAAGGGTTGATTATCAAAGATATTCGTCGAGATAGTAGTTATGGTTTGATGATTTCCAGCTCAGGTGGTTTGTACCTCTCTAAGGACAGTCTAAAAATCATCAATCAGCAAAGTGGCCTGAAAAACAGCTATGTATATGGTGCTTTAAGGGATCATCAGGGATTGATTTGGGTGTCAACGAATCAGGGATTGAGTAGAATAAATCCCAGTAATTGGCGCATTCGAAACTACGACCGAACAGATGGTTTGGCAGCCACAGAATTCAATTCCTATGGTTTTTGGAAGGATCAAAATGGCTCGCTTTACTTTAGTGGAATGGGCGGAATCACCCTGGTCAATCCTCTAGCTGAGCAAAATATACAAGAAAGCATACCACTGACGATCTCTGCACTAAGCATCAATGATCGTCTTCCCCAAGCCTTATACCCTAAAGACAGCCTAATCAATTTGGCCCCTGACCAGAATACCCTGACCTTTCATTTTCAGGATTTATACCTTCCCATACAGGGGCCATTGGCCGTTCGCTATCAGTTGGATGGTTTTGATCGGAATTGGGTAGATAGCGACCAATCATCCGTGCGTTATCCTCAGTTG
>JBCBDH010000342.1:0-6947 GCA_038529855.1 Bacteroidota bacterium
GCCGATGCTGAGGCATTGGATATTCGCCCGCTAGGAGATCATCGCTACCATATTCTACACCGTGGACAGTCGCTAACGGTGACTTTACAGTCCGCAGATTATGCCAATAAAAGCTTTCGCTTTCGGATCAATGGACACAATTTTGATGTTAAAGTAGCAGATCACTTTGATCTTCTGGTCGATAAGATGGGATTATCTGTTGCCAGTGGTCAAAAAGTGAAGGATGTGAAAGCACCCATGCCTGGTCTGGTATTGGATATCAATGTAAGTGCAGGTCAAGAAGTGGAGGCTGGAGAGGGATTACTTATTCTCGAGGCCATGAAAATGGAGAATGTAATCAAATCAGTAGGAGAGGGCCAAATCAAAGCCATTCATATAGAAAAGGGGCAAACGGTCGACAAAGGGCAATTGCTCATTGAGATGCAATAGCCCTTTGCCGCGTCGATTAATCTTCCAAATAAGTATCTTCAAAAAATTCGCGATAGCCTTCCAATGTCTTAGACTTTAGAATCTGGCGGTAGTTGTGCTGTGTGACCGTATAGAGTTCATAATCTGCCTCATCTGGCATATAGCTGCTGGCATTGCCGCGAACCCCATTATAGTACTTCATCGCAACATCCTTGTTCTTAAACTTTCGGATGACCAAAATCGGAGTATTGGTATCCGCTCCAAGGTAGATATTGGAGATTCTCAAACGGTCGAGTTTGTGATACTCACGGTGATAGTTGGAAACGGCAATCTTAGCATCGGATAATTTGATGCTGGAATTTTTGAGAATGACAATAAAGTAGTGAACCTTATTCTTTTCGACTTTAAATTTGCTATCCGTCGTTACTCCTGCATCCGTAATATTCTTACCAGTCAGCAGGCGAAGGATTTCCTTTGCACGTTTTTGTTCCTGGGTATCGGGATATTTAGCAATAACATCCTTCAGCGCCGCTTCATAAGCTTCCCGCCCTTTCAAATTGCCTACACATAAGGCACTGAGTAATGCAAATTTGGGTTTAAGGATATTGGCTTGTCCAAATAATTCCTCTGCTTTGCTGGCCCGATCAATAGCTTGTTTATACTCTCCATTTTGAAAAGCAGTATAGGTAACATCATAATAACTGACCAATTTGCGCTCTTCTTCCTTGCTAGCTGCCAGGAAGTTGGGATCTTCCAATGCCCTGGCGTACTTGGTTTGTGGATAATTGGAAACGATCTTGTCGTAGTAGATTTTGGCCTTGGCCCGATCGTTCATATCCTTGTGGGCAAGATAGAGATAGTACCAGGCATCAAGGCGATACTCCGTCTCTGGGAAGCGCTCCACCAATTGTTCCAGGGTTTCAATGGCCTTAGGATTGTTTTCCAAACGATCGCGGTACAAGCCTCCCAATACAAACATAGCATCTTGTATCTTCTTATTGGCGGCAGCAATTTGAGCTGGCGTTTGCGGGACATCTTTAAAGATTTTGTCCATCTCCTCTGGTGTCAACTGTGCGGCCAGGCTTTCTTCGCTGATTTCTTCGGCTAGCTCATTGCCAATGCCTCGGCGATTGGATCGACGCCAATTATCGTCCAATTGGCGATCTCCCCATCTCCGTTCAAATTCTCTCTTACCCTTTTTTACCTTTTTATCGTCATAGGCAAAGAAGGTACTTGGTGCTACCCGAGTGGAAGCGGAGGAACGACGAATAGTTTTACCACTACCGCCTTTTCTTGGATTGGTCTTTCCACCTCCTTTCTTGCTACCGGCCTCTTTGATCTTTCTAAGGCGATCTTCTTCCTGCTGTTTCTTAATTTGATAGGCCAGTGCCAATCTATCTTTTTCGTCGAGCTGATTAATAGCCAGGAGGCTATCTTGTAGCATGATGATCTTGATATTATTGGCAATATCGGTTAGATTGGTACTAAAGCTTTTGACGCGGTCGTAGCGCTCATCTGTTTTGACCATGACCTGAAGCGTACTGTCAAAATAGTTTTTAGCACTAACGTATTCCTGATCCTCAAAATACAATTCTGCCAACTGAAGATAAGACTCTGTGCGTTGGGATTCATTGTCTGTACTAGCGCGTAGCGATTGCTTTAAGTAAGCAATGCCCTCCTGACGGTCTCCTCCTTTAAGAGAAATTTCTGCCAGTGCATAGTAAATTTGATCCTGATACTCTTCATTTTTGATGTCCTTGAGCATTCTTCGAAGCGTCTTGGTGGTTTGTGCCGCTGTTGCTTCTCCTTTGTACCAAGCGTTCTGTGCAATATTGAGCTTAGAACTGAACTCCATTTCATAGGAATTACTGTATTTCAAAGCTCGCTGGAAGCTGGCATAAGCCTCATCACTTCGCCCAGCCTTTTGATGGATTTGAGCCACAATGTAGGCGAAACGCGCTTTTTCCTGTTTATCCTTACTATTATTGATGGCAATTTCTAATGGAGCCACCGCTAGCTCGTAATTTCTTTGTTCGATATGGTAATAAGCTCTAACGCCAGCTAATTGGCTACGTACATCATCAAAAGTCTTTGGATTGCGATCCAATTGGCTAAGGATAGCGTCGGCTTCAGCAAAATTATCGCGTTCGATGTAGGTGCGAGCCAGCCAAAGCATCCCCTCCTGATAGACTGGACGGTGTTTGAGGAGATAGTTTTCATCCTCTTCTGGCTTGGTGCTGGGTTTATCTGCTACCTTTTTTTCTTTCTTCTTCTTTCCTTTGTCCTCCTTAGCTTTAGGAGCTTCTACTTTTTCCTTTTCCTTTTTGCTGCTGTCTTTTTTAGAAGACTTCTTTTTCTTACTGTTGTTCTTCTTGCGCTTTTTCTTGTTCCTTTTGACTTGCTTATTGTATTCCTTTCTCTTTTTTGCCTGACTTTTGCTGCCTTTCTTTTTCTTCTTTTTGGAAGAAGCCTTTTTCTTTTTGCTGTTTTTCTTTCTTTTCTTGGCCGAAGTTTTCTTCTTGCTTTTCTTTTGCGCCTTTTTCTTGGCCTTCATCGCCTCTGGGCTAAACTCCTCTTTGAAGTAAAGTAGCGTTTCTTCGGCATCTTCGTAGCTCTTTTTGAGGTACTGTGCCTTTCCAATGAGTAGATAGCAGTCATCTGTCCAATGACTGGGGCGGTGGAGGGAGACGACAACAGAGACCTTTTTGATGGCCTCGTCTAGATCACCTGCAACAGATTGGGCATTGTCGGTGGATACATAGGGATACATATCCAGTATTTGGTTGTAATTATCCCGATGTTGATCGTTAAGCTTGGCAATACTCTCTGTTAATAGTACATTTGCATTGAAATAGCCATTGAATTTGGCGGTGGTATTGTGATAGAACAAACCCGCCTTGGAGATTTCGCCTTTGCGTTTTTGAGTCGAGCAGGAGTTGAACATCGCCAACAGGGCAAGCAGCAGAAGTGATTTGATAAGGCGTTCCAAACTATAAGGATTGTTGATGTCGTTATATAATAGTGCTTTTTATATCGGCATTCGATTCAAATGGTTTTTCGAAAGCTGAAAACTTCTCATTTATACCTATAAAAGTGGTTCAAAGTTTCAAGAGAAGAGGTTCAAAGGGGCTGATTTAAAGCTCCTTAATAATAACTTAGAAGCGCACAAATTTATTTTAATTTTCTCAAAATTGGAATAATGTCCAGCGAAAATACTGCGGAAAAGAACTTGATGGAGCGGTTGAGGCATACCTACCGTTTGGTGGTAATGAATAATGAGACTTTTGAGGAAGTGGGCTCTTATCGACTGTCTCTGCTGAATGTATACATTTTGATCAGTACCATCGTTGTCTTGGTGGCCCTTTTTGTATTGGGTATTATCATCTTCACCCCGGCCAAACGCTACATTCCTGGCTATGGGGACGCCAGCGAAATCAAAGAGTTGATCAGACTCAATGAGCAAATAGCCACGATGGAGGAGCAATTATCCGCCCAACAGGCTTATACCTCTAATTTTCGACGGATTCTGGTCGGCGATATCGAAACCAATGACGAGCAGCAGTTGGGTAGTCCCGAACTGCCTGAAGATAGTCTGCTTCATGTAGAAAGAATCAAAGAAGATGAATTGTTGAGAAAGGAGATCGAATTGGATCAGCAGATTCAGGAACGCGCACTTCGGGAAAAAACGGCTAATTTCTCACCCAGAGATATTCCCCTCACCCAATTGTACCTTATTCCGCCCGTCAGTGGGGTCGTTAGCGATGACTTTGACATGGGGGAGCAGCATTTGGGGATAGATATTATGGCGCCTAAAGATACGCCGATCAAAGCCGTAGCTGATGGTTATGTGATCAGCGCTGATTGGACGCTGGAAACCGGGCATTCTATTGGGGTTCAACACAACAATAATCTCATTTCTTTTTATAAGCACAATTCCGCTTTGCTTAAAGAGCCTGGTGATTATGTAGAGGCAGGAGAGGCACTGGCTATCATTGGCAATACTGGCAAATTATCTAATGGCCAACACCTTCACTTCGAACTGTGGCATAAGGGCAAAGCACTGGACCCCGCCGACTTTATTATTTTTGAATGATCCCGACTTTGGAACCATTGTTGCCGTTAAATCATCGTTAATTACACCTCGATACTTGCAGAAATTACATTATTAGTGTAATTTGTACATTAAGTACGAAGTTTTTTGCGAATTTTTGGCTATCTCTTCGTTTCATATGAACCAATTGTTATAATTTCGTTGTTTCATTTAAGATAGCTTATCCAAGCACTAGAAAATCTGACCTAATATGGAGTCTAACCAACAACTGAATAAGGCATTTAATGAAAAGGGAGAGACCGTGAGCCCTATTCTTCCTCAGGAAGTTAAGAATTTCCTGATCGATATAGACGGAACCATTTGCGATGATATCCCCAATGAGGAACCAGAGCGTATGTCGACCTGTTTGCCCTATCCAGATGCATTGAAAATGGTAAATAAATGGTATGACGAGGGTCATATCATCACTTTTTTCACCTCTCGTACCGAAGAACATCGGGAAATTACAGAAGCTTGGCTGCGCAAGCATGAGTTTAGCTATCACGGGCTGTTGATGGACAAGCCTCGCGGTGGTAATTATCACTGGATTGATAATCACATTGTTAAAGCGACTCGTTTCAAAGGAAAATTTACGGACTTAGTGGTCAAGACCAAGGATATTGAGGTCTTTGATCATTAATAGAAATGATTAATAAGCATTTCTTGCAGCCCCTTGTTCGAAAAGGATAAGGGGCTGTTCTCATCTCTAGATTTTTTTGTCTAAAACATCTCTAAGTGCAGGAACGAGTTCGGGAAACTGAAATTTAAATCCTGCTTGTTCAATCTTATCTGCAGAAACGCGATTACCAGATAAAACAACATCTGCCATTTCGCCCATCGCCAATCGAAGACCAAAAGCAGGAGCGGGTAGAATCAAGGCGGCTTTATCCATTGCCGTACTGATGGCTTTGACCAAATCAATATTTCGACTGGGATTGGGCGCTACTGCATTGTAAATCCCATTCACCGCTTCATTATCGATGGCAAATCGAAACATTTCACAAAGATCGTCGATGTGAATCCAGGAATAAAACTGCTGTCCATCACCAAAATAAGTGCCTGTGCGGACATTCATAGGCAAAAGCATCTTTTCCAAGGCTCCTCCAAGGGTAGAGAGTACAATACCAATTCGAAAGGCAATGGTTCTAGGGACGTATTCTGCGACTTCTTGGATCGATTGTTCCCAAATTTGTGTACTCTCGCTCAGAAAACCTTGTCCAGGTGCCGCCTCTTCCCTCATCCATTCCTCTCCCCGATCGCCATAAAAGCCAACAGCACTAGCCGAGAGATAAGCCTTAGGCGATTTGCCAGATTCCTTGAAACTATTGAGTAATAATCGAGTGGTTTCTACCCGACTGCTGATGATGAGTGCTTTGCGACTTTTGCTCCAGCGGGCATCTGCAATCCCTGCACCTGCCAAATTAATCACATAGTCTGCTTCTGCCAGGGCATTGGGGTCGATATAGCCTTTTTTAGCATCCCAAACAAAGACGGGATAAGGAGATCGTTTTTGGGCGCGTCGGCTGAGTAGGGCCACCTGATGTCCAGCAGCGGTGAGCAAGGTACAAAGTCTTTGACCTACTAAACCACTACCACCACCAATAAGGATATTTGCCATAATTTTTTATGCCTGATTTAGGCAATACAACAATGGCCTCGGGATAATGTTTTGGGATCGGAGTTGAGGAGCGCAAGCGATAAAAAGGCGATAGGGGAGCCCAATAGGCATAAAAAAGAGGGCGATTCGATATATCGCTCCAAAATCGGTATATTAGGCTTTGTATCGACCATTCATGAAATATTCGAAACATTTAAGAGGCTGTTGGCAAAAGTCTTTCTTGGCGATTGGCTTTTTGCTTTTGTTGGGGGCTTGCCATTTTGGAGAAGCCGCCCAGAAGGCCCCAACTGTTCGCATTGCCCTGCGCTCCGAGCCAGACCGACTCAATTTGCTCCTGGCTCGTAGTACTTATGCTCAGGAAGTAGGCAGCCAGCTCTTTCAATCGCTTTTGGTCTTTGATCCAACAGATTTGAGCCTAAAGCCTTTATTGGCCCAATCCCGACCACAAATAACAAAACTAGAAGAAGGCCCTTGGAAAGGAGGGCTGCGCTATGATTTTGAAATTCGCCCAGAAGCCCTTTGGGACAATGGTGAGCCCATCTTGGCCAGCGATGTCTTATTTACCTTAAAGCTTATCTTTAATCCCGCTTTACCCATTGCCCACTATCGGGCCTTTCTCGACTTTATTGGTGATTTAAAAGTTGACCCGAACAATTTGAGGAGGTTCAGCGTCTACACTAAATCAGCCTATATATTAGCAGAGGCTGCCATAGGTATATTGCCAATTTATCCAGCGTATCACTATGATCCAGAACAACTGCTTCAGGATTATTCGTTGGCCGATTTATTGAGAGAAAAAAATCCAGAGAAATTATTGATACAAGCACCTCG
>JBCBDH010000343.1:0-6941 GCA_038529855.1 Bacteroidota bacterium
GACTCTTTTTTGTATTTCAATGTGCCACTTTATATCGGTATTTGGCTATTTGCTGTTTTTCTTAGCGGAGGCTATGATGACCAAGGGCAAATTCGGCGACTTATTCGCGGGCTCTTGGTGGGGACGCTGCTATTGGCGGCGGTATATGGCTTTTTGGATTTGGCCTATCGCCCTTCGCGAGCCCTTATCCTGTTGGGAGCTGTGTGGGCGATGATGTCAACGGCGATGTGGCGCTTTTTGCTGCACTTTGTTCGCTATGGCAATTTTAATGTAGGCCGACATCGCCATAAAAATTTGGTGATTGTGGGAGCGATAGAAGAGAGTGAGCGGGTGATGGGGCTTTTGCGGCAGGCTGAGGTACACAAGAATTTGATTGGTACGGTGGCCCCTGTGGGTAAAGAAGATCCACGTACTTATTTAAGTGATCTTCGGCAATTGGATGAAGTCGTACAAATCTATAAAGTAGATGAATTGATCTTTTGCTCTAAGGATATTAGCAGCCAGGACATCATGCGTTGGATGAGTCGCTTGGGTTCTTCGATTGAATACAAGATTGTACCTAAGGAGAGTATGAGTATTATTGGGAGTAGCTCCAAAAATACCGCAGGGGAATTGTACACCATAGATATTCGCTTCAACATCAGTCAGCCCACTACGCGCCGAAATAAGCGCTTTTTAGACCTTATTGTTGCTTTATGCCTATTACTGACCTATCCTTTGAGCCTTTGGTGGGTGAAAAATAAAATAGGGCTGTTGAGAAATAGTATACGGGTCTTTTTGGGACAAAAAACTTGGGTAGGCTATGTGCCAGTGGAAGGGCAATTGACCAATTTACCCAAGATTAATTCGGCCATTTTATCCCCCTTGGATGCCTTCCAACTCGGACATGTCAATGCCCCCACTCGGCAAAGACTTAATTTTCTTTATGCCAAAGATTATGATACCAATCAAGATTTAGATATTTTATGGAAAGGTCGCTTCTATTTGGGAAGAGAAGACCATCCTGTAAGCCCTATTACCAAAAGTCAGCCAGAAAGAATGAAACAAAAAGATCAAATCCACCCTAAAAGTGGATAGAGACATCTAGAAAATCGATTGCAATGCTCCAAAAGAAAGTTAGACAATTAGCTGAGAAACAGTTTGATGACATCATCGCCATTCGCAGACACCTGCACCAACATCCCGAACTTTCGTTCAAGGAAAAAAAGACGGCTAAGTACATCTCCAATCAATTAAAACAGATGGGGATTAGCCATGAGAAAGGTGTCGCTGGTCATGGTATTGTCGGAATGATCAAAGGAAAGAAAAGCGGAAAGGAAGTCATTGCCCTTCGAGCTGATATGGATGCCCTCCCCATTACTGAGGCCAATTCCGTGCCCTATCGCTCTAAAAATCCTGGAGTGATGCATGCTTGCGGGCATGATGTCCATAGTGCCTCGCTGCTGGGAACGGCCCATATTCTAAATCAACTCAGATCAGAATTTGGCGGAACCGTTAAGCTTATTTTTCAACCTGCCGAAGAACTCATTCCTGGCGGCGCCTCCCTTATGATCAAAGATGGGGTATTGGAATCCCCCAAACCCAAACGCATCTTGGGCCAACACGTACATCCACCATTGGAAAGTGGTAAGGTAGGTTTTTGCCCTGGGAAATATATGGCTTCTGCTGACGAATTGTACATGACTGTCAAAGGTCGGGGCGGACATGGAGCCCTCCCACAGGATTGTATCGATCCCATTGCTGTCACTGCCCAAGTTATCGTCGCCCTCCAACAAGTCGTTAGCCGTTATGCCAATCCCACGATTCCCTCCGTTTTGACCTTTGGAAAAATCAACTCAACGGGTGGCGCAACCAATGTCATTCCCAATGAGGTAAAACTCGAAGGAACCTTTCGGACCATGGATGAAAAATGGCGCAAGGCAGCCCACAAAAGAATGCGGACAATTGCCAAGATGGTAGCTAAGGGGATGGGGGGGGCCTGTGAACTCAATATCATCAGGGGCTATCCCGTATTGCTCAATGATGAAGCCCTGACCGCTCAGTCAAAAAAACTGGCGGTTGAGTACTTGGGGAAAAAGCAGGTAGTTGATCTACCCATTCGCATGTCTTCAGAGGATTTTGCCTATTATTCCCATAAAATTCCCGCTTGTTTTTATCGATTTGGGACGGGAAATGCAGCAAGGGGAATCACCGCGCCTGTGCATACCAATACGTTTGATGTAGACGAAGAGAGTCTTTTGCTGAGTACGGGCTTAATGGCCTATTTGGCGATTCGCTCTATGGCTTAAGAAGGACGCGTCAATAAAGGTAAAAATGACTAAAATATAATCAATTCAAGAGCAGTGGATTAACAATTGGCTTTTTTTTAAATTTAATTGGGTAAAATGTAACTAATCCCGCAATTTTGTCGTTAAAATTAGGGCCATTTAGTTCATAACCTTTCACCCTTTTTCAGAATTGATTTAAACGCTAACTCTTCTACATTCTATGGCGAAAATATTAATAGTTGACGACGAGGTATCTATCAGAAAAACCCTTAGGGAGATTCTAGAATTTGAGAAATACGAGGTCGATGAAGCTTCCGACGGATTGGATTGTTTGGTAAAACTCAAGCAAACCAAGTTCGATGTGGTGATTATGGATATCAAAATGCCTAAAATGGACGGCATGGAAGCCCTGGAAAGGGTCCAATTGCTCGTTCCCGATACCCCTGTTGTTATGATCTCTGGCCACGCCAATATTGATACAGCAGTGGATGCGGTCAAAAAAGGCGCTTTTGATTTTATCTCCAAGCCACCCGACCTCAATCGTATGCTGATTACCGTCCGCAATGCGATGGATAAGTCTAGCCTGATTACCGAAACCAAAGTACTTAAAAGAAAGGTCTCCAAGAGCAAGACGCAAGAAATCATTGGCGAGTCAGAAGAGATTGGCAAGATCAAAGAAACTATTGCAAGAGTAGCACCTACAGAAGCCCGCGTTTTAATCACTGGTGATAATGGTACGGGAAAAGAATTGGTAGCTCGTTGGTTGCATGAGAAAAGCGCTCGCGCCAAGAATGCCATTGTAGAGGTCAACTGTGCGGCTATTCCCTCTGAATTGATCGAAAGCGAATTATTTGGTCACGAGAAAGGCTCTTTTACCTCAGCTCACAAACAGCGCATTGGTAAATTTGAGTTGGCAAATGGAGGAACGATATTTTTGGATGAGATTGGCGATATGAGTTTGAGCGCTCAGGCCAAAGTACTCCGCGCACTGCAAGAAAACAGGATTACGCGAGTAGGAGGCGATAAGGAGATCAAAGTCGATGTTCGCGTGGTGGCAGCTACGAATAAAGATTTGCGGATGGAGATTTCCAGAGGACGTTTTCGGGAGGATCTTTACCATCGTCTAGCCGTGATCATTATCAAGGTTCCCACTTTGAATGAGCGCAGAGAAGACATCCCTCAACTGGTCCAACATTTCAATAAACTCATTTGCAACGAATACGGTATTAGCCCTAAAAGCATCACGGATGAAGCCGTGAAGGCGCTTCAAGAGGTTGATTGGACAGGGAATATACGCGAACTGCGCAATGTAGTAGAACGCTTGATCATTCTCAGTGAGGACACGATCACCGAGCAAGATGTAACCAGCTATGTAGCGACGCCCAAAGTGCGTAAAACCAGTGAATTTAAAAAGATTTTTGATCGTTTTGACGATGTATCCGAAATCCATAAATACATTGAATCTGAGTATGCTAGCTACAAAGAATCCTAGAGGCTCAGCCAAGGGATTATTTGAGCATTTGAAAAAAAATATGTAAATAGCAGGGCCCATCATTGATTTGATGGGCTTTACTTTGTTTATCACCCACCTAAATAATTGGCTATGACAAGCGATCAACAAGGACAAAACAAACCCGCTTCAAAAGATAGACATATGAAGAAGTGGAGTAAGATGAAGGGGGAAAACTCCTGGACGATGTTTAAGGTGATCTCTGAATTTGTCGATGGTTTTGAAGTAATGAATAATATCGGCCCCTGCATTTCCATTTTTGGATCTGCCAGAACCAAACCCGATAATCCATTCTACCAATTGGCGGTCGATATCGCTGGTCGCTTGACAGAGGAAGGTTATGGGGTGATTACTGGTGGAGGGCCTGGAATTATGGAGGCGGGTAATAAAGGTGCAGCCGAAAGTGGCGGTCTTTCCGTGGGGCTAAACATCGACCTGCCTTTTGAACAAAGCCACAATCCATATATCGATCCAGAGCTCAATTTGAATCATCGCTACTTCTTTGTTCGCAAAGTCCTGTTTGTAAAGTATGCGCAGGCTTTTGTCGTCCTCCCTGGTGGTTTTGGGACTATGGATGAATTGTTTGAAGTACTCACCTTGATTCAGACGAAAAAGATTACCCGAGTGCCTATTATCCTAGTAGGGAAAGCCTTTTGGAGTGGTTTGAAGGATTGGATTGAAAACACCATGCTTAAAGAGCGCAACATTAATGCGGAAGATTTGGACTATATTCCAATGACAGATGATCCCGAGGAAGTGGTTCGGATCATCAATGACTTCTATATTGGAGACAGTACCCTTTCGCCTAACTACGAATTGTAGAATTTTTATTTAGATAAAATAGTGGTATTGACGCAATTTCGCTAATTTTGTTTTTGATTTAACACCCGATCCATCTAAGACCGCATTTCAATGAAGAGCAGCCGCCTTTTCTTTTTCTTTATTGCTTTATCATTTGTTGCTTGTCGGCAAAATACGTCTGTACCCCCAAGTACAGATACGGCCTTGTTGGAAAAACCAATGAGTCCTGATGAGCAATATGGCAAACTATTCAAAGCCGTCCAACTCGCTCACGTATTCAAGGATTCAAAGACCTTTACGGACTGTACCCCCAAAGCACCAACTGCTGCGATCTTAGCTGCTTTTGAAGAAGAAAGCCAAAATGCAAATTTCAATATAAAAGCCTTTGTCGATCAGTATTTTGAACACCCTCAGGCTTATGCTTCCGGTTTCAAAAGCGATACTTCTCGCACTGCCGAAGCCCACATTAATGTATTGTGGGATGTGCTAACTCGGCAGGCGGATTCTATTGGTGCAGGTACGCTACTGCCTCTGCCCAAACCTTATATCGTACCTGGTGGTCGATTTGGAGAAATTTACTACTGGGACAGCTATTTCACTATGTTGGGTTTGGAGGCGGCTGGTAAGTGGGAGATGATCCAGCATATGGCTGATAATTTTGCCTATCTGATCAATACTTATGGCTATATCCCCAATGGCAATCGCACCTATTTTCTTGGACGTTCGCAACCACCTTTTTATTCCTTGATTGTGCGACTACTCGCCAATCAGGAAGGAGAGGAAGCCCTACTTCGCTATGCAGCGCCTTTGGAAAAAGAATATGCCTTTTGGATGGATGGCTATGAGGAGATGACGGCAGAGCGATCTGAGTACCGCCGCTTAGTTCGTTTAGAAGATGGAAGTATACTCAATCGCTACTGGGATGATCGGCCAGTGCCTCGGCCAGAATCTTATCGCGAAGATGTGGAGCTGGCTAAGTCTGTAGAGCGCCCAGCTGTAGAAATTTATCGCGACCTCAGGGCCGCTTGCGAATCTGGATGGGATTTTAGCAGTCGATGGTTTGAAGATGGGCAATATCTATCTAGTATCCACACCAGCGAGATTATTCCAGTTGATCTCAATGCTTTATTGAGTCATTTGGAGGCTATTCTTCAACAGCTTAACGAATTAAAAGGCAATACCGAAAAAGCAGCTTTTTACCAACAGCGTTTTGAGCAACGCAAGGAAGCGATGATGCGCTACAATTGGGATGCAGAGCAGGGCTTTTTTGTGGATTATGACTTTGTCAAACGCGAGCCCACCCCTGTGCCTTCCATCGCAGGAATGTTTCCCTTATTTTTTGAATTGGCCGATACGAGTCAGGCGAGATTAGCTGCTGATAAACTGGAAAAAGTATTTTTAAAGCCAGGTGGGGTGGTCAGTACGATCAATACAACGGGGCAGCAGTGGGACGCGCCCAATGGCTGGGCGCCGCTGCAATGGATCAGTATCAAGGGCTTGCGAAACTACGGCTACACGGCTTTAGCGGACAGTATAAAAACGAGCTGGGTCAATCTCAATTTGAAGGTCTATCGTCAAACGGGGAAGATGGTTGAAAAGTACAATGTCATGGATATGAGCTTAGAAGCAGGGGGAGGGGAGTATCCCGTACAAGACGGTTTTGGCTGGACCAATGGCGTATTGCTACGTCTTTTGACAGAGGATGCTACCCTCAATGATTAAGTCTTAAATTTTTTTCGGGAAATTGTTTAAGAGATTCAAAAAAATTACGCAAGCTAGCTGACATAAAACTTTGAAAAACGGAATCCTATTAAAAAAAAACAAAATATTTTCTTTTATTTCTACTTTGAACAATGTATTTTGTCGTGCTTCAATATATGATATTACCTTTGATAAAATAGGCTCACCTTTCCCGGTGAGACATCCAAGCCCCCGAAGTGAACAAGCGCACGCCAGAATTTCGCAAAACAGTCAAAGACAAGCATTACACCACATAAATATTTGATAATACATCGGTATAACAGATACTGAATTATTATAATCGCTATTGATCATTTTTATAACAAAATTTGGTTATTATGAAAAAAACCTTTTACGCCTTTTTTTGTACGCTAGCCTTACTTCTGGTAGCCACAGGAGTATTTGCTCAGGGTACGCTCTCCGTAGGGTCTGGTGCCGCTATGGGAGACTATTTCTATCTTCAGGCTACTTTCGGCCCCGCTGTTTCCACCATCTCTGGTGAATTGATTTTTGCTAACGATGACAATGGTACCACTACTGGTTGTGATCCATTGAATATCGACGCTACGAATAAGATCGCACTTATCGATCGTGGTGCTTGTGCTTTTGCTGGTAAAGCAATC
>JBCBDH010000344.1:0-6936 GCA_038529855.1 Bacteroidota bacterium
ATTTTGAGGTGTGGCGCGATAAAACACGGCTAAATCCTGTTGAATGGATTGGGCGAAACTAAGCCCATTTAGCTGAACTATTTTTAGGAAATAAGAGTTTTATACAACGCGGCACCAACAAATCAACTGCCGTAATTCATCGACTTTATCCAAATATATGAGTGATTGGAATCTCGGCGAAAAGCAAAAGAAGGGATTAAAAAAAGAAGCGGAACAAGCCATTCTCGTCGGTCTTATACACCAAGACCAAAACGAAGAGCAGGTAGAGGAATTCCTCAATGAATTGGAATTTCTAGCCATGACGGCAGGTGCAATCAGTACCAAGCGCTTTGTTCAGAAGCTAGCCCATCCCGATCGCCGCACCTTTGTCGGTTCTGGTAAGCTGGAGGAGATTCGCCAGTATATCGAAGATAACGAACACATCAGCATGGCCATTTTCGATGATGACCTCACGGGTAAGCAAGTCAACATCATCGAAGAACATCTCAAGGTCAAAATCATTGATCGAAGTAGTTTAATATTGGACATTTTTGCCAGCCGAGCGCAATCGGCCCAGGCTAAGACGCAGGTGGAGCTGGCCCAAATGCAGTATATGCTGCCCAGGCTGCGAGGCTTGTGGACCCACCTTGAGCGGCAGCGAGGGGGTATTGGGATGAGAGGTCCTGGTGAGAAAGAAATCGAAACAGATAGACGTATTGTACGGGATAAAATCTCGCTACTGAAAAAGAAGCTGGAAAAGATTGACCAGCAAAATCATACGCGCCGAAAAAATAGGGGGCAATTGATTCGGGTAGCACTAGTAGGCTACACCAATGTCGGCAAATCGACTCTGATGAATAATCTGAGCAAATCAGAAGTCTTTGCCGAAAATAAGCTGTTTGCAACTTTAGACACGACTGTGCGTAAAGTGGTTTTTGGCACCATGCCATTCTTGCTGTCTGATACGGTAGGATTTATCCGAAAATTGCCTCATCATTTGGTAGAAAGTTTTAAATCAACACTGGATGAGGTAAGGGAGAGTGACTTGCTGCTACACGTAGTCGATTTGGCCCATCCGCAGTTTGAGGATCAAATCCGGACGGTCAATAAGACCTTAAAAGACATGGATGCTATTGATAAGCCATGTTTATATGTGTTTAACAAAATAGATTTGTATCGGGACCGTTATTTTGATGATTACTTGGATCAAGCGACCCGGATGGAGATCGAAAAAGAGCTAAAAGAGAAGCTAGAACGCGAATTTGAGCATGAAAACGTGTTCATTTCCGCATATACCCGAGAAAACATCCATGAATTACGCGAAAAAATGACGAAATTTGTTCAGGAATTGTACGCTGCGCGTTATCCTTATCAAGCGAAGCAGTGGTAGCCTATAAGCTGGCGAAAAGCCAAAAACCAAGGAAGCGAATTAATGAACCTTACATTACAAAAATACGCCAACTTACTCGTCAATTATTGCCTGGAAATCCAACCTGGTGATCAACTCTATATCAAGACCAGTTTGCTAGCCGAACCTCTCGTTCGCGAGGTCTATCGCTATGCCATCCGAGCAGGGGCTTATACGGTGGAGATAGACATGGATTTCAGAGGGAAGAATCGGATTTACTATGATGAGGCCAATGAAGATCAGCTTCAACAGGTATCGCCCAATTACAAAAAAGCGATAGAGACCTTTGATGCCTATCTTTATATCCGCGCCCCTTACAACCTTAAAGAGGATCAAAACATCGCTACCGAAAAGGTCAATATCCATAAGAAAGCAGGGGCTGAAATCTCCAAAATCTACTTCAAAAGAACGGCCACTCGCGAACTCAAACGCAATCTTTGCCAATATCCTACTGACGCAGCTGCCCAAAATGCAGGAATGTCTTTAGAAGAATATGAACAATTTGTATTCAATGCTTGTCATTTATTTGACGATGATCCAATCGAACAATGGTTGAAGGTGAGAAGTTTTCAACAACAGATTGTCGATGTGCTAAATGCAAAAGAGCAGATTCGCTATAAAGGAGATGGCATTGACATCCAATTCTCGACCAAAGAACGCACCTGGATTAATTCCGATGGTCAAACCAATATGCCCTCAGGAGAGGTTTATACCTCACCTGTAGAGACCTCAGTCAATGGCGTTGTCAACTTCTCCTACCCCGCTGTTTATATGGGTAATGAGGTAGAGGACGTCACACTATGGGTTAAGGATGGCTATGTCGAAAAATGGGAAGCCAAGCAAGGCCAAGCTTTTCTAGACCGCATTTTCCAGATGGAAGGAGCGCGTCGTTTTGGAGAAGCCGCCATTGGGACCAACTATAATATACAGCAGTTTACCAAAAACATTCTGTTTGATGAGAAAATCGGAGGGACCATCCATATGGCCATTGGTCAATCTTATTTACAGACAGGCGGTAAGAATCAATCTTCTATTCATTGGGACATGATTGCCAATATGATGGACGGAGGGGAAATATACGCAGATGACGAGAAGATTTACGAAAGTGGAAGATTTTTGTTTGTATAATCTTATCTTTGTATAAGATCGTCTAAAAACATTATATTTATAATAAGCATTTGAACAAGACTATTTTTTCACCATAGACCTTACAAATCGTGAACAACATTGCATTTTTAGAACTCAAGTATGGCAACATCTACGGTGGCTATCCCAATTATTATGCGATCAGCGAAGTTGCTTTTCTTGTATTTGAGCCCCAAACCAACCGAATCTTTCTGGAGAGTATGCAAAACAGCATCGATGTGGATATTGTCAATGTCTATTCTAAAGTGAATGAGCTGGGCAATACGGTTTCAAAAGTTCGGGAAGTCATGAACCTACGGACCCGTCGCATATCAACTTATGATGAAGAGTTTCGACTTGATGAAAATAATCTAGATCGGGCTTTCCAGAAATTGCGTCCTACTCGAAACTACGTCAAGAGATTCTTGACCTCCAAAGCAATTTTTAAGTACAAGCCAAGAGTATTGATCACCTTTGATGGCCGCAGAGATGTTTTCCTTTGCGAAAAGACAGGGGTCAATTTTAGAAATCAGCACATCATCGACTTGCAAAAGGATATTACCAAAGAAACCAATTACCTTTTCTCACTCAACAAACTGGCAAAGGTGATTGGCTTCCAGCACACAGGTACACATCTCAAGTCCAATAACTTTGAGTATTGGTTGCACCCTATCGCTGCCCGTCAAATCACGCCCAAGTCGGCGTCCTATGACGCAGCTCGCTTGTTGATGGTCCACCAAGAGTACAGAGAAGCACACGACGATTTTATGATGAAAGCAGCTTTGCTTTTAAACAAGATCGAGATCTCCAAAAGAGTGTCTGGCTAAATGATTTAATTTCTACTGCGAATATTCTATAAGGAAACGGGCGCACAGTGAAAATACTGTGCGCCCGTTTGCCTTTAGGGTCTATCTCAAAATAGACTTTACTGAAGCAATGTCTTCATATCAATCCGTTCCAATACGATCCGCTCAATATCTTCAATCGCTATGCGATCTTGCTTCAAACTATCTCTATCGCGAATCGTAACCGTATTGTCTTCAAGCGTATCAAAATCAATGGTGATACAATAGGGGGTACCAATGGCGTCCTGACGGCGATAACGACGGCCGATGGCATCCTTTTCGTCGTATTGGCAGTTAAAGGCGTATTTGATCTTATTAAAGACTTCTCGGGCCTTATCGGTCAACTCCTGCTTGTTTTTGAGTAAGGGCAATACAGCGCATTTGACTGGTGCCAATGCAGGATGCAGTTTGAGTACCACACGGGTAGAATCCTTACCATCAGCATCAGCCACGGTTTCGTCCTGCAGTGCATGACTCATCACCGCTAAAAACATACGATCGCAACCAATAGAAGTTTCCACAACATAGGGGACGTAACTTTCTCCTAATTCTGGATCAAAGTATTGCATTTTGCGCTTAGACAATTCCTGATGGCTCGATAAATCAAAATCGGTACGAGAATGAATACCTTCTAATTCTTTAAAGCCAAAGGGGAATTCAAATTGGATATCTACAGCCGCATTGGCATAATGAGCCAGGTTGTCGTGATCGTGGAAACGGAATTTCTCAGCAGGAGTACCCAAAGCCAGGTGCCACTTGCGCCGCGTTTCCTTCCAGTATTCATACCACTTCATTTCCTCGCCAGGCCGAACAAAGAACTGCATCTCCATTTGCTCGAATTCTCGCATCCGAAAGATAAACTGCCGAGCAATAATCTCATTTCGAAAAGCCTTACCAATTTGAGCAATACCAAAAGGTAGCTTTTGGCGAGAAGATTTCTGCACGCTGAGAAAGTTGACAAAAATACCCTGCGCTGTCTCTGGCCGAAGGTAGAGCTTGCCTTCCTCACCAGCTACTGCACCCAACTGTGTGGAAAACATCAAATTAAACTGGCGAACATCCGTCCAATTGCGCGAACCACTTTCTGGACAAGCAATTTCCAATTCTTCAATCAATTTCTTGAGATCAGCCAAGTCGCCTTCGCTCATGGCCTTGGCGAGTCGAGCTGCAATGCTTTGCATCTTATCCAAATAGCCCTTGACTCGAGGATTGGTTTCGCGATACATGGCTTCGTCAAAGCTATCGCCAAAACGCTTTCGGGCCTTTTTGATTTCCTTGTTGGCTTTGGCTTCTACTTTATCGATGTATTCCTCAACCAATACATCTGCGCGGTAGCGCTTTTTGGAGTCTTTATTATCGATCAGTGGGTCGTTGAAGGCATCGACGTGGCCGGAGGCCTTCCAGGTTTTGGGATGCATAAAAATGGCAGCATCCAAACCGACGATGTTCTCATGCATCTGTACCATTGACTTCCACCAATATTCCTTGATGTTATTTTTGAGTTCTACGCCATAGGGGCCGTAGTCATAGGCAGCGCTGAGGCCATCGTATATTTCGCTCGATTGAAAGATGAAACCATATTCTTTACAATGCGCGACTATTTTCTTAAACTGATCGTCTTGATTTGCCATTGCGGTGTGTTTTTAATGTCTGTATACGTTTTTGGCGGTAATAAAAGTTTCCTCAGAGATCAATTATTTGATCGAGAAATCGCTTGACTAGGTTGAAGATTAAAATTCGGAAGTAAAGTGAAACTGCACTTCTGGAAAATTATCCTGTGCCATCTTTAAAGCCCAGGCAGATTCTGCCAGAAAAACGCGATTCCCATCCTTGTCCTTGGCCATATCTCGTTTGCGACGATCGAGAAAGGCTTTTAGAATTTGGGGATCGTCACAACTGATCCAACAGGCTTTATGCAGATTAACAGGTTCGTAATTACAGGAGGCGCCGTATTCATTCTTGAGGCGATACTGAATTACATCAAACTGTAGCGCCCCCACAGTACCAATGATCTTACGATTATTGGAATCCCGTATAAATAATTGTGCCACACCTTCATCCATTAGCTGTGTCAAGCCCTTGGCGAGCTGTTTGGATTTGAGTGGATCAGCATTGTCCACATAGCGGAATTGTTCGGGAGAAAAGCTCGGAATGCCCTTAAAATGTAAAACTTCTCCGCTGGTAATGGTATCTCCAATTTTAAAATTTCCAGTATCATATAAACCAACAATATCCCCAGGAAAGGCTTCATCAATCACTGATTTCCGAGCTGCCATGAAAGAAGTGGGATTAGAAAAACGCAGTTTGCGATTCTGGCGGACATGGAGGTAATTGGTATTGCGCTCAAATTTTCCAGAACAGATGCGAAGAAAGGCAATTCGATCGCGATGACGAGGATCGATATTGGCATGAATTTTAAATACAAAACCAGAAAACTGATCTTCCTGTGGATCGACCAAACGCTCTTCTGTCTGACGCGAAAGTGGCCAGGGAGCAATTTGCACAAAGCAATCCAAGAGTTCCTTTACCCCAAAATTATTAATGGCACTACCAAAAAACACAGGCGACAATTCTCCATTCAGATAGGCTTGACGGTCAAACTTCGGATATACTTCCCGCACCATAGTCGACTCTTCCCGCAGCTCATCAGCTGCATTTTCACCAACGTGTTTTTCCAAGTCAGGCGTATCCAGGTCAGTAATTTCGACAACATCTTCCTCCTGCTGTTTTCCATGTGGATTAAACAAGACCAATTTCTGTTCAAATAAGTTGTACACTCCCTTAAAACGCTGCCCCATCCCAATGGGCCAACTCAATGGACATACTGTCAGCCCCAATTTCTGCTCAATCTCATCCAAGAGATCAAAACCATCCAGTCCCTCTCTATCCAACTTATTGATAAAGACAATAATTGGCGTATTGCGCATCCGACAGACCTTGACCAGCTTTTCCGTCTGCATCTCCACCCCCTTGGCCACATCAATCACCACAATCACACTATCTACTGCCGTCAGGGTACGATAGGTATCTTCGGCAAAGTCCTGGTGACCAGGTGTATCCAAAATATTGACTTTAAGTCCTTTGTATTCAAAAGCCATGACGGAGGTCGCCACCGAGATTCCTCTTTGTCGCTCGATCTCCATAAAATCAGAGGTCGCTGTTCTTTTGACCTTATTGGATTTTACGGCACCAGCTACCTGAATCGCCCCGCCAAACAGCAATAGCTTTTCGGTGAGGGTGGTTTTACCTGCATCCGGGTGGCTGATAATACCAAAGGTCCGTCGTTTCTTAATTTCTTCCATTATTTAGCATTTTTAGGGCCTATTAAGGCGCTGCACTATACAGAAACGAAATGAGGCTGCAAAGGTAAGGAAATTGTCATTTTAATTTTGGTAAAGAACTTACTATCTTACCCTCTAACCAAACAAGACGTCCATTTGGTGGTGAATTCACATCCAGACCAAAAATATATCAAGGCGCTAACCGAAAATGATGCAAAGCTCATTGAAGAAATCTATCAGCAATTTGCCGATCAGATCATTCGTTTTGTTACCCAAAATAGTGGTAGCATCAGTGATG
>JBCBDH010000345.1:0-6931 GCA_038529855.1 Bacteroidota bacterium
CTCACTGTATTCCATAGATTTCCTCCATTAATCCATGCATTTTGCCTTTCTTTGAGAAAGCTCTATGAAAATGCCCATTGCTCAAAAGGTACTTCAAGGTTACAAGAGGGTGGAAACCCATATCTGGTATGCCATTGCGGCTACCTTTTGCATCCAAATCGTCAATGCGGCCTTTTTTCTATTACTCAATTACTACATGGTGGCAGAAGGCTATGCCGATTTTGAGGTGGCCGAAGTACTCTCCTATCGCTTCCTATCCGTCGCTCTCTTCGCCTTTCCATTGGGACTGTACATCAAAGGTCGACGACTAAAACCCTTTTTCTATCTCTGTGCCATCAGCTTTCCCATCTTTTCCCATTTGGTGATCTATGCAGTAGAGCAGCATTCTACTACTTTTCTCTATGCGATGGCCATGTGCTGGGGGCTTTCCTTTACTTGTATCGAAATCACCATCCTTCCTTATATCATCCTAAATGCTAAAAAGGAGACGCATTCAGAGGCCATCTCTTTGAAGTTTTTGACTTTTGGTATGAGCCTGACCAGTGTCGGTTTGCTCAATTACTTTTTGCACTGGCTAGATCCTACTTTTTTTACGGAGCGGCGGGTACTGTTGATTTTGGCGACCTTATCGACCTTTTGTTTGTACTTTGTTTATCGAATTCGCTTTGTCGAACAGCTTTCTTACACCATTCCCTTTAAACGGGTGTATCAGGATTACGATTGGGCCATTGTATTTAGGGCCTTGCTCCCCACTTTCATCATTGCGATTGGAGCGGGTTTTACCATTCCAGTAATCAATCTGTTTTTTCTGAATGTACATGGGATGCCTTCCGATCATTTTTCCATATTGGGCTCTGCTACTTTTGCACTGGTCATTATTGTAATGAGCCTGATTCCCTTTATCCGTAGGCATTTGGGGTATCGAACAGCTATCACGGGGCTTCAAAGTGCTGCTGTCGTCGCCTTGCTCCTCCTCGCCACCACTGAATACTACAGCCATTGGGCTTATGCCATTTACGTCGCTGCCTTCTTCTTTGCCATCCGCCAACCCCTGATGAATGCGGCAGGACCAATGGTCTCAGAGCTGGTGATGTACTACGTGGGAAAGCGAAATCAGGAAATCATGAGTGCCCTAACTGCTAGCATATGGTCAGGCAGTTGGTTTTTCTCCACCAAAATGTTTGCTTTTTTTAGAATGATGGAGCTTTCATACGTCAATATCTTTTTGATTACTGTATTTTTATATGCCATTGGGGTGGTTTGGTACTACTTCTTGGTGAAAGATTACGAAAAGCGAACGGGAGATACTGGAAAAATCAGCTAGCAAACATTAGTCAGACTTAAATTGGGAAAACATGTACTTAAGAAAGATCAAGATCAAAAAGGGGCAAATCATTCAAACCAAAGGGGAATTCAATACCAAGATCTATCATGTATTGAGTGGTTTGCTTCGAAGCTATTCTATTGATGAAAAAGGCAAAGAACACATCTTTCTATTTGCCCCCGAGGGCTGGACCGTTGCCGATAGCATTACCCCAGATAAACCTTGTGATCTTTTCATTGACGCTATTGAAGATTCTGTCGTGGTCATCTCAGAGAAGGACCCAGCCGCTGAGGCCACCGATATCAAAAAGCTTCGAAAACGCATTTGGGTGATGCAAACAAGAATCGTCATGCTCATGAGCGCTACCGCTATCGAGCGCTACGAACATTTTATTGATACCTATCCTGATATCGTGCAAAGGGTTCCTCAAAGGATGATTGCCTCCTATCTGGGCATTACGCCTGAAGCCCTGAGCAAAGTGAAGCGCGATAGGGTGAGAAAAGGTGTTAAGTAAGCGCCAATTCTTAACCTAGATTAATGCTCCCCTTTTAGCGATGCCTTAATTTTGCACATTGCCAACACACAAAACAAAAACGATGAATCTAAATGTATTGCTTAAAATTTCCGCAGTCCTCTGGATCATTTGGGGAGCGGTCCACATTTTTGCTGGTGCCATCACCATGTATTTCATCACTGGAAATGACATTGCGGGAGCAGTAAGCGGAATTGCAGATGCTGTTGATCCAGCCACTCTTCAAATGGACTATCCAGCTGCTGCAGGTGCCATCTTAGGCCAACATGGCTTCAACCTATTTTGGATAGGCATCGTCACCCTTCTTTGCGCCTTTTACATCTGGAGTGGAAATAAAAATGCCATCTTTTTAGCAGCTATTACAGGTGGCTTGGCGGATTTGGGCTACTTCCTCTTTATGGATTTAGGCGGTTATGTCCACTTTCTTCCTGGCACCTTGATGACCATCATCTCCGCATCTGCGATTGCGCTGAGTTTTTATGCTCACTTCAAAAGAGCCTGATTGGTCGCAAGCCGTCTTCTACATGTAAAAGGGGCAAGATAACGAACCGTTTTCAAGCCCCTGTCCGTTTTTCTTTAAATGCTGATCATTACTCTGGAATGCCAAATGGGTACATCCATAGTGATTGCAGCTATTAATCATCTTAAAATCACCCTTTACTATAAGCGGACTTACCAAACGGCAACTGTTGGAAAAGACTTTATAACATAATTTACCCTATCTCAATCGTGAAGCAAAGCCCGCATCCCATCCCCTTTATCGACACGGACCAAATGGAAATTGGTGAATAGCTTATCGCCCTTGTTCCTCCTTCAACCTAAGCTCTACAGTCGTCGCAGGTATAGTTAGCGCCAAAGGGCGAAATATCAATATGCTCAAAGAACTATTCGCCACCGAAAGTTTTATAAAAATAAGTGGAAGTGGCCTTCATAATTATAGAAAACCCACAAGTAGATGAAACTATCCTTTAATCCATAAAGTTAAATTGATAGCAATGAATCAGCAATCTGTCAACGTTAAAATCCTTGAGTCAGAGGAAAATTTTGTAAAGGTCGAATTGCCTTTTGTAGAAGTACCTGTTTTTATGAATCGCGAGTTTTTTAATAAACGCATCAAAAGTGGTTATTTCAACGTTTTAAATCGCGAGGAACTGCTCCAATGAGTGAGTTCTTCTTTCCCGTGAATCAAATCAATCTAAGCTATGACAAAAAATAAAGATATTGGCATCGTTTTATCTGGTGGAGGAGTTCGAGGAATGGCCCATATCGGTTTACTACAAGCTCTTGAAGAAAATGATATTCATCCACAAGTTATTTCGGGTTCTAGTGCAGGAGCGCTGGTCGGTGCGCTGTATGCTGTAGGATGCGATACAGAGGAGATGCTACGCTTTTTTAGGAGTACGCCCATCTTTAAATTTGCCTATTACAGCACAACCAAACCAGGTTTGCTCAACACGGATAAGTATCGCCTCTTTTTTGAACAGTATTTTCCCAATGATGATTTCTCCGCCCTCCAAAAGACTTTGTACATAACGGCTACTGATCTGATCAATGCCCAGGGTATTGTTTTTTCAGAGGGCGAAATCATCACGCCCCTATTGGCCTCCGCTTCGCTACCACCCATTTTTACCCCCATTGAAATAAATGGGGTATTGTATGCTGACGGTGGGATTATGGACAACTTCCCCATTGCCCCTATTCTGCACCATTGTCAGTCGATCATTGGCAGTTATGTCAACCCAGTAGCGCCATTGACAAAGGAGCAATTGACAAGCTCTGTCAATGTCATTCGCCGAGCAACGGAGTTGCGGTTTAATGTGGAGGCGATCAACAAATTTCCTAAGTGTGATTATGTCTTTGAGCCTTCTGACATTACCTCTATTAGCTTGATCGATACGAAGCGCGTTGATGAGGCTTATGAAATTGGTTATCGTACGGCTATCGAAAATATGGATCATATCAAGCAAAGCCTTGAGGCGGCTGAGCAGAAGACGATGAAGCCACTGGATAGGGATAGAATAACGATTTTGAGGAATGTGATTTGAATCTCCCAATCACTGATTAGCACTGTAAGTGAATTTAAGACTGATCCAAACTACTGCCTCTTAAGTGTCCTCGTTTTATTGCGCCAAGCCTCGAACATTCCACCTTTGGCTTCTGTTAGTAAAATATCCTCATTTGACTATGTAGAACAGCTCCAAGCAAACTATTGTCAAACCCTTCAAATTTTCAAAACATGTATAAAAACCTATTTCTTTTTGGCTTACTTTTGTTCGCCCTACCCTTCCTGAGCCATGGCCAAACCATTAATACGGCAGAATCCAAAGTGACCTTTAAGGTTAGCAATATGGCTTTTAGAACGGTCGATGGTTCTTTCACGGGAATGAATGGAACGGTCGATTTCACGACAGCTGATTTATCCAACTCCAATTTTGAGGTTTGTGTTGATGCCAATACCGTCAATACTGATAATAAGAAGCGAGATGACCATTTGAGGAAAGATGACTTTTTTCACGTCGAAAAATACCCAACGATCTGTTTCCAATCTCAGGAAATTAAGCAATCTGATACTGGCTTTACGACCAAAGGCGCCTTGACCATGCACGGGGTAAGCAAAGAGGTTGAAATCCCTTTCACTTTTGAAAATAATCAATTTACTGGCCAGCTTACGGTTGATCGACTAGACTACAAGGTAGGTGAAGGAACAGGTGGTTTTATGGTAGGAAAAGAAATTGAAATTACGATTATTTGTGTTGTGGAATAAGTCTTTGCTGGTCAAAACCATTTTTTCTGCTTAAAGAATACAATTGATCCTACAAAGATCAACAGCATTACGCCAAGTAGAATAAAATAGCCATAGCGAAAATGTAATTCGGGCATATGGTCAAAATTCATCCCATAAAGCCCAGCCAGAAAAGACAGGGGGACAAAGATGCTGGTGATAATGGTCAAGACCTGCATCACCTGGTTCATCTTAAAACTGATTTCCGAAAGATATAAATCCTGTAGGCCATTGAGCATGTCTCGAAAGCTGTCTACCATGTCCATCACTTGAATGGTGTGGTCGTAGAGGTCACGGATGAAGATGCTGGTTTTGGGATCAATAAAGCTGCTTTCAGATCTAGCAAAACGGCTCATGGCCTCTCGAAGCGGAGCGATATATTTTCGGATTTGCAACAACTGCTTTTTTAGCAAATGAATACGGGCTTTGACATTTTCGCTGGGATCATCAAGCAATTGGCTTTCAATATCTGTAATGGCTAATTGGACATCTTCTTGGACGATGAAATAGTGATCGACCAAAGCGTCAATAATGGCATAAACTAAATAGTCCGCTCCCCTTTCCCGAATTCGCCCCCGCCCACTGTACAGTCTTTGGCGAACGATCTGGAAAAGATCGCTGGCCGTCTCTTGAAAGGTCAACACCAAGCCCGTTCTAAAATAAAAAGCGACCTGTTCTGTTTTTACCTGATAAGTCTCACGATCAAAAGACAGGGCTTTCAAACTGATAAAATTGCCACTTTCGTACTCCTCATATTTTGGTCTTTGGTTAACATCCGCGACATCTTCTAGAATAAGGGGATGGATATTAAAGCCCTTTCCCAGCGCTTCAATAAGCGAGGTATCGTGTAAGCCTCTGAGGTCGTACCAATCCACTTCCTCATCAGCAGAAAGATGAATAATCAGTTTCTCGTGACTATCATAGGTCTTTTCCTGAAACTGTTTGGCATCGTAATTCAAGTAGTGAACATGAACATTTTCCACCTTTCGATTACCAGTAAAAACGATGGAACCAGGAGGTAAGCCTACTATTTTATCTTTTTTCTTAGCATTGGGTTTTTTCATCATGCAAACCGAGTTTAGGTGATAGAGGGAGCGGCGTTTTTATGGACTGATCTGAAAAGATTTAAAAATATTATGATAAAGATACCACTAATGATCGATCCGCGAGGAGGGATACCTCAATCTATTTCCCTTCACTCAATACCTCCATGACCTTTCCTCGATAGCTGATCCCAATCGGAATTTCTATTGCCCCCAGCTCGATATCATGGGAAGTGAAAGCAGTGACTTTGGCCAGGTTGATGATGTAGGAGCGATGGACGCGGATAAAACTGGATGGCAATTGCTTTTCAAAATCGCTGATCTTGTACTTAGATACGATGTACTTCTCTCCCGTATGTACCTTGATGTAGTCTTTCAGACTCTCCACGTATACAATGAGGGAAATGGCCACCTTGTGGTGTTTATTGCCCGATTTGATAATGATGAAGGAAGGGGCCTGATTGGGTTGGACCAAGGGCTGCGGAGCAGTAGCAGCGGGCTTTTGAAGCGGATTTTCCCGAAAGTAGCGTTCAATCGCTTTGAAGAAGCGATCAAAGGTAATGGGTTTGAGGAGATAATCGACGACATCCAAATCGTAGCTTTCCAGGGCATAGTCGCGGTAGGCTGTGGTGAGGATGGTTTTGGGAGGCCGTTTGAGGGTTTTTAGAAAGTCGAGGCCGTTGATGGAAGGCATTTTGATGTCTAAGAACAACAAATCAATGGGCTCTCTTTGGAGTACCTCAAAGGCTTTTAGGGCAGAATTGCAGGTCGCCACGACTTCTAATGAAGTGAGCTTAGCGATGTGTTTTTCGATCAGCCGTATGGCCAGTGGTTCGTCATCTACAATCAGACAGCGTACTTTCATAGCATTAGGGATATAGGAGTAAAGTTACAGTAAACAGGTCCTCTTGTTTATCGATTTCCAGGGTGTATACATTGGGATAAATCAAATCCAATTGCTTGATGATATTTTGCAAACCAATCGCTGGTTTAGACTTTTCTATTCCATTATCTACCAGTGTATTGGATACCGTGAAGGCAAAAACCTGCTGTACAGATTGCAGGAGGATCTCAATTCGCGGCGAGCCATCATCTTCACTAGCCCCATGCTTAAAGGCATTTTCGACCAGAGAAAGTAAAATCAGAGGGGCAATCTCCATATGGCTTTCCACTTGTCGATAATGCCTTTAAGCATGGGGCTAGTGAAGATGATGGCTCGCCGCGAATTGAGATCCTCCTGCAATCTGTAC
>JBCBDH010000346.1:0-6926 GCA_038529855.1 Bacteroidota bacterium
TAATTCAGGATTGGGATTCAAAACCAAACTATCTCCTCGACAAAGCAAAAGCGAATCTGGCGGCAGGATTACAATATTCTTATCGCTGGTCACCAACCAATAGTCTGGATAATCCTAATAGCCCTAGTCCTACAGCTTTTCCTACAGAAACAACCACTTATTCAGTTACGGTGACTGATAGCGAAGACTTTTGTCAAATTGAGCGAGAACTGACCATCGTGGTTCCAGAGGCCATCCAACTGCTCTTGCCACCAGATCAAGCGATTTGTGAAGAGGAAATTGAGTTGATAGCGAGTAGCCCGCAAGCGACTGGGTATACATGGGCTGCTGATCCTGATTTTATGATGCTATTATCTGATAGCAATCGCGTAACGGTCATGCCTAATGGCTTGGAGACTTATTACATAGAAGTGGTTGATTTTGCGGATTGTTCCTTAGTGGATAGCATACAGATCAATGGGCAATCAGTCAATACCCTTGTGCAAGATGTGGTCTTGGTTTGTGAAGGAGATACGGCGAGCTTGTTGATTCAAAATCTTGATCCATTGGATACGCTGAGTCATCTGTGGAGTCCAGGGGCTTCTATTTTGACGGCAGTAGATAGCAGTGAGGTTTTGGCTTTTATTAATACACCAGGGACTTATACTTTTTACATCAACAGCGAGAATCAATTTAATTGTACGCGATTGGATTCTTTGACCTTGGGCGTCTTGGACACTAGTGCGCAATTGGACTTTGTATTTTCCCAGCAGTGTAGCGGTTTTTCCGTTCAGTTTAACAATACCAGTATTAATGCGCCTTATTACCAATGGGATTTTGGTGATCCCTCCCAACCTGGGGCCATTTCTAATGAGGAAAACCCTTCCTTTGCCTACAGTGCACCTGGGGTTTACGAGGTGACGCTGACCACGCCACTGCCTTGTACTGATCCCATCGTGAAGCAAGTTGAAGTGATTGCACCTGCTATTGAGGTAGACTTTGAATACAATTTTGAAAGTTGCGAAGATAGCATTGTCATCGACTTTATGGATCTATCGACCAATAGCCAAAGTAATTTTACGGATTGGACCTGGTTTTTTAGTAATGGCCAACAATCCAATGAGCAAAATCCAAGTATTGCAGTATTGGAGAATCAAATTTTGGAGGTGATGTTGACCATTGACTCTGATGATGGATGTCGAGATACCGCGATAACAGAAATTGAAATTGTCCTTATTGATGTGGTCTTGCAAGATCAGGTAGAGATTTGTTTGGGCAGCTCTGTTCCGCTTAATCCCAATCCAAATACGGCGTACCAATACGAATGGTTTCCAGCGACTGGTCTGGATGATCCCAATAGTCCCAATCCTATGGCCAGCCCAACGGAATCAACCAGCTATACAGCAATGATCACTAATTTTGGAGCGGATACTTGTCAGGTGATGCGCAGTATTGACGTGGAGCTATATCCAGAAATTGATCTACTCGTTTCTCCAGATGAGGATATTTGTGAAGAGGAGGCATTGATTTTTGCACAAAGCGATTTGGCAGAAAGCTATTTGTGGTCTGAAGATCCAACTTTTGCTACCGTCTTTAGTACTGATCCTGAGGTGGTGGTTCAACCTGAACGGCCTAGTATTTACTATGTGCAAGTGGTGGATACTTTTGGCTGTAGCAAAACAGAGGATATTGTATTGAATGGTTATCGACCTGATGTAGCAGTAGCTGGCGAGGCCATTTGTGTGAGTGATACTGTACAATTGGTTTCCACTAATTTGATTGAAGAAGATGTATTGACCTATGCTTGGAGTCCAGAAAGTAGTTTGATTGACCCTGCGGATATTCCTGACCCACTGGCCACACCACTGGCCAATACCACTTATAATCTAGTCGTCACCAATCAATTTGGCTGCACAGACTCAGAAATACTGGATATTGAAGTATTTGATTTTCAACCACCGCTTTCCATCTTCCTAGAGAGCGATACCATCGTTGAAGGCCAAACCATTACCCTAGAAGCCACTGAAAGTGAAGACTACACTTACTCTTGGGCACCAGCCGCTGAAGTCAGTGATCCCACGATATACAACCCAACGGCCACTCCTTTAGAAACGACAGATTACGCCGTCAGTATCGTTGATGCTAGCGGCTGTCGCAATGAGGCTCAAGTTCGAGTGGTTGTTCTCAATCCCCTCTGCGAGCCGCCCTTTATTTTTGTCCCCACTGCCTTCACCCCTAATGATGATGGCGAAAACGACTTTGTCCAGGTCTTTGGTACCAGCATAGACGAAGTCTATTTTGCGATTTATAACCGTTGGGGCCAAAAGGTTTTTGAAACCAGGGATAAGGACCAAGCTTGGGATGGCCGTTTTGAAGGCCAATTGCTCAATTCTGATGTCTTTGGCTATTATTTAGAGGTGCTGTGTATTGGTGGGGATGAGTATGTGCAGAAGGGGAATATCACTTTGATCAGATGATGGGTTGGGAAAATTTTTATTAGAGGCCAAGTTGGTAAAGATCAAGTACATGGAGCATTCTGCAATTATAGCAGGTTTGTTGGACGAAGTGCGTAAGGAAGAGATTGATTTTCTCTTGCTTAAAGAGGCATTGAATCATTTTAAAGCTTTGTTGGTTCGTTTGACTGAAATTGACTTAATGGAAGCCAAGAATCGACAAGACCTCCACTTCGACAATGGAATGGCTCTCAACACCTCTTTTGCCATTTTGTGTATAGATGACATTATGAGGACTCGACAATTTCTTAGAGGCATTGATCAAGCCATTGAAGCGGTGTATCAGCAAAAGGAGGGACCTGTTAAAATTCTTTATGCTGGGACTGGTCCTTTTGCAACCTTAGTCCTTCCTTTTATCACCCAGTATACTGCTGCGGAATTACAATTGATTTTAGTCGATACTAATCCAACTACTTTAGCCTATCTAAAAACTTTAGTCAAAGAACTGTCTATAGGGGATTACATCGAACAAATCCTGTGTGTGGATGCTTCCAAGCATCAGTTCAAAGAAGAACTGGACATTGATATTTTGATCAGCGAGACCATGCAGCAGGGATTGGTCAAAGAGCAGCAAGTTCCCATTCTATTTAACCTGGTTCAACAATTGCCCAGGGAAGTCATCATCATCCCTCATAAAATACAACTGGATTTGGCTTTGATGAGCTCTAGTTTTCATTTCTTTCTGGAAGAAGATCCATCCTTGAAATACCAAAAGCTAAAGCATCTACTGGATTTTGATCAATCCTTTATTCGTTCTTATATCGCAGCAAATCCATCTTGGGAGGAAAAGCTGCAATTTGATCTTTGCAATCAAGTATTTTTTGGTGAGCGAGCAGACCACGATAAATTGGTCATATTGACCTTCATTCAAGTTTTTGAGGAAGAATACATTAACTATGACCTTAGTAGTCTGACCATTCCCAAGGTGCTGATTGATTTTGAAGAATTGGAGGTGGAGGAAAAAGAAATTTCTATTTCCTATGTCGTTAAGGAAATCCCTGATTTTGAATTTGAGCTAAATTAAGAGACGACTATTATCTACTATTTCTTCAGATAATCTGCTTTCCTAATCCCCAATTTATTCATTTTAGCAAAGAGCGTTTTATCTTTTAAGCCCAGTATCCTCGCTGCTCCTTTCGCTCCGCTCACTCGCCATTTAGTGTGAAACAAAACCCTCCTGCTGCTCTTCAAAAGCTTCTCGCAATGAGGTCTCTCGCTCTTCTCTTTCGCTGATATACTACTTTGGGTGAATTAAGATGAATGGATTAAACCTGTTGTCAAAGAGCTGGTCTAATCTACGAACATGAATAAAAAAATTAAACATGAAAATACACAGGGTACTCTTATTGGCATTAGTTGGAACAATACTGAATTATAATGCATTCGGACAAGCTGATACTACCGTATGGTACGGAACGGAAAACCGACAATTTTTAGATATTTATCTTGCTCCCTCCAACTGCCCAACCCCTGTTTATTTTGATGCTCATCCCAATGGTGGAACGACCAATCTGCCAAACAGCATTACAGAGTCGCTCAAAGCCAATGGCATCTCCGTCGTTGCCTGGGAGTCTTTGACATCCATCAATACACTGGCGCAGTTACAAACGGGTTGGGATGATGCGGAACTGATGTTTGCCTGGGTAAAAGCCAATGCCGCTACTTATAATTTTGATACCACCAACTTCATTATAGGAGGGTCTTCCCGTGGAAGCATATTGAGTTGGAAATACGGCCATCGAGTTGACCCCAATATTAAGGGGCTGTATATGTACAATGCCCTACCAGACGGTATATGGGCGGACTCCACTTGGTGGTATCCGCCCAATGAGGTGAAGGCGACCGCGCCGCCTATCTTTTTTGTTTATCGCTATGAGCCAGGAACAAGCGATAGCCATGACCCGCTAAACGGAATGAAAATTATGGACAAATACGACGAGTTGGATATTGGGGATAGGGATACGATGGTTCATAGTATTGAGGCGAGTGGCAATAATGATAGATTCCAATTTTTACTTGAATTTGCACAATCCGTTCTGTCCGAAAATCAACCCACTAATGTTCCAACAGTACAATCAGATAGCACTTATCAAGTGATTATAGAAAATGACATCACTTATGCAGAAGGACTTAGCCATAGTAGTTTGAATAGCACTTCAACGACTGCAATTCCTTTAAAATTAGATGTTTATTACCCCAACAATACCTCACAAAACAGACCTGCCTTTATGTTTATTCATGGAGGTGCTTTTGAATTTGGCTCTAAACAACAAGCAGCGATAGTGAAAATCGCAAAGTTTTACGCCTCCAGAGGTTGGGTCTTTCTTTCTATTGATTATCGTTTGCTTGGAGACCTAGGAACGGTACCAACAGAATGGGCTGATTTTGCTGCCTCCTTACCCATTTCCGATGAAAATGAAGCCTCCTTTAATGCCATGTATCCTGCACAGCGGGATGCTAAGGCTGCATTGCGTTGGATGGTGGCCAATAAAGAGGACTATCATATAAATCCTGACTTTATTACTGTTGGTGGAGCTTCTGCAGGTGCCAATACCGCCAAGGGTATTGTCATATCTGACCCAGATGATTTTACGACCGAAATAAGTAGTACACAAGACCCTACCTTGCCTACCACGAACTTAGGTCAAACATATGAGGTTCAAACTATTGTTGATTTTTGGGGAGGTCAATCTGTAACGGACGCTTTCTATGCCGTATACGGGGAAGACCTTTTTGATTGTAAAGACCCCGTCCTCTACAAAGCTCATGGTACGGCAGATTTTACCGTTCCATTTACGAGTGCTTTAGATTTAAAAGCAATTTATGATTCTTTAGGAATAAGCATGAGGCTGGATACATTGGTAGGAGTTGGTCATGGCAATTTTAATGCTACTTTAAATGGTAAAAGATTGGAAGAGTTGGCATTCGATTTTATAGTGGAGCAACAAAATTTAATCGTAGAAGATGGAGGAATGAACAATGCTGATGGGTCAATATATTGTGATGATGAGAATCGCTTCACAGAAGTTGCATATTTTGACAATTCCGAAATTGACTCAAGTATGAATGTGGTTTATGCGAGGGTCAATAACCAAGACCTGGCCTTGGATATTTATTACCCAAACATGACGATCGACAACCTGTCCGAACGCCCCTTTATTATGTTGATTCATGGAGGTGGGTACGTTGCAGGAAATAGAGGCTTAATGCGTAATACCTGTTTTGAGTTTGCCAAAAGAGGATTTGTTACTGCTACTATTTCTCATAGATATGGTTCTCCTCCTGTTACATCTTTAGACCCCATATATCAAGCAGAACAGGATGCACATGCAGCCATGAGATATATGGTCGAAAATGCAGCTACCTATAAAATTGATACGGATTGGATATTTACAGGCGGAGAAAGTTCAGGAGCGAATATTGCCTTAGCCATGGCATATACAGACCAAGCTGATTATGATAATTTAAATGCTTCCATGTCGTCTACCCACGGTGGATTGTATACATCGGGCAATGACCTCACCAATACCTATTCCATTAAGGGAATTTATAATAATTGGGGTTCAGTTATTGCCCCTTCGCTTGATTCTTTGAGAAATGTCTCCATTATTTCCTTTCATGGAGAACAAGACCCCATCATTAATGTAGATTTGAATCCCATGACTTTTCGAGGTGGCTCGCGGTGGATATATCAGGCAACGACCAATTTTGGACATTGCAACAGTTTAAATATGGACAGTTTGGGTGGTCATGGCGTTTATGGATATAATTTTAGAGTTGAGAAAGCCGCTTGTTTTTTCAAAAGTGTATTTTGTAATACCTGTACTTCTATTTCCACCTTTGATGCAACACCTGCAAATTGTTTAATCTCTGCTCTTCCAGTTGAATGGCTAAGTTTTAGTGGCTCAGGACAAGCGGATAAAATACTATTGAAATGGATTGTAGCTTCAGAATACAATAATTTAGGTTTTGAAGTTCAAAAATCTAAGGATGGTGCTTATTGGGAAAAATTAGCATTCATTAATGCTCAAGAAAGTATAAATGAAGTCTTCGAATACCAAACTCAAGACGAAAATCCTTACAGGGGCAATAATTATTACCGTTTGATGCAAGTTGATTTAGATGGAACAAATGAATACTCTGAGGTGATCGTTGTTAAATTTGAAGAATCAATGGAAAGTTTTCAACTATTTCCCAACCCAGCATCAAATCAACTAAGGATAAGTGGCCTGTCAAATGTACATCAAGTCGAAATTATAAATTCAGCGGGAAAAGTACTTTATCGTATTTATCCCAAGGATAATTTTCAAACAGTAGATATTTCAGCCTTACCTTCTGGCTTATATTTTGTGAGGGTGCATAACCTAAATCACAATTTGCTTCAAGTTCAAAAAATAATCAAGCAATGAATACCTTATAAAGGGGATTATATTT
>JBCBDH010000347.1:0-6918 GCA_038529855.1 Bacteroidota bacterium
GCCTGAGGCAGTTCAAAAGCGATAATGGTTTCTTCGCTAAATGGATTGGGCCGAAATGGTCTATCTGACCATCTACGACCTGGCTGGTCGAATCGTCCACCAACAAGCAACCAATTTCAAAGCGGGTTATCACGAAATTCCGATCCAGGCCAAGCAATTGCCTGCCGATCAGATTTTGTATTACCAATTAAAAACCGACCAGCACATGGCCACCCGAAAGATGTTGCTACAAAGACAGTAGCACCCTATCGTTTTGCGGGAATAAGCGAGAAATCAGTCCATTTGGCTCGATACCACATCGAGTCGATGGGCTGATTTTCTATTTTAAAAGCATGTCTACAATCTTTTGTATTTTTACCCGCTCAATACGTTCAAAACTATGATGAAACCCATTAGCCTCTTTGCCGTCCTTTTTTTGCTGGGCGGACTACTGACTGCACAAAGCGTCGATCTCAATTATTATTTGCCTCAAAATGTCCAATACAATCCAGACATCCCCACGCCTAAGTCTGTGCTGGGGTATGAAGTGGGCGATTGGCATGTTCGACATGATCAATTGGTGGAATACATGCGAACCCTGGCCAATGCCTCGGATCGCGTGACGATTCGCGAAATTGGGCGGACCTATGAGCATCGACCATTGGTCGTGCTGACGATTACTTCTGTAGCTAATCATCAGCGCTTGGAAGAGATCAAGGCACAACATGTAGCCTTGTCTGATCCAAGACAGTCAGGAGATGGGAAGCTAGATGATTTGCCAGCTGTGGTTTATGAAGGATTTAGCATTCATGGAAATGAATCGAGCGGATCGAATGCGGCTTTGCTAGCGGCTTACTACTTAGCTGCAGCTGAAGGCGAAGCCATTGAGGAACTACTCAATAATGTCGTGGTTTTGCTCGATCCCTCGCTCAATCCTGATGGATTCAACCGCTTTGCCAATTGGGTTAATATGCACAAGAGTAAGACCCTGGTGACCGATCCCGCTTCGCGCGAATTAAACGAGTATTGGCCCTCTGGTCGTACCAATCACTATTGGTTTGATCTCAATCGCGATTGGCTGCCAGTCCAACATCCTGAGAGCCAGGCCCGAATTAAGATATTCCACGAATGGAAACCCAATATTCTGACGGATCATCACGAGATGGGTAGCCACAATACCTTCTTTTTCCAACCAGGTATCCCTAGTCGTACCAATCCCATTACGCCCGAGAAAAACCAAAAACTGACCCATGATATTGCCCGCTATCACGCGAAGGCCCTGGATCAGATTGGCTCGCTGTATTATTCGGAAGAATCCTTTGATGACTTTTATTATGGAAAGGGATCGACTTATCCTGATGTCAATGGCTGTATTGGAATACTATTCGAACAGGCCAGTGCACGTGGGCATTTGCGGCAAACGCGAAATGGCTTATTGAGCTTTCCTTTTTCTATCCGTAATCAATTTTCCACTGCGCTCTCTACCTTGGAGGCAGCTAAATCGCTACGTGGCGATCTGCTACAGTTTCAGCGCGACTTTTATCAAAATGCCATGAAGGAAGCCCAGCGCGATACGCGAAAGGCTTTTGTGATTGGTAATACAGAGGATCATTCGCGGATGGCTCATTTGCTGGATCTCTTGCGGCAGCATCAGATTGAGGTGTATCGATTGGCCAAAGACACGCGAGTAGGCGATCAGGACTTTAAAGCGGCTAATTCCTATGTGATTCCGACAGAGCAAACACAATATCGCCTGATTCGAGGGATGTTTGAAAAGCTGACCGTTTTTGAAGATAGTTTATTTTATGATGTTTCGAGCTGGACATTGCCATTGGCTTTTAATATTCCCTATGCGGAATTGAACGGTGGGGCTTATTCCAAAAATCTGTTGGGAGAGGCACTTGGAGATGTGGTAAAGCCAAGTGGAAAGATCATTGGTGGGAAAAGCGATTATGCTTACCTGTTCGAATGGACTGACTATTATGCGCCAAAGGTCTTGTATGAATTGCAGAATAGTGGTCTGCGGCTAAAGGTAGCCAGCAAGCCCTTTACCGCGCTGACGAGTACAGGAGCCAGACGATTTGATTATGGGACGGTGTTGCTGTCTGCGCAAGGGCAGGACATATCTGCTGATGAGGTTTATAGTTCGCTACAAAAGGCGGTAGAGGAGAGTGGATTGGAGGTTTATTCAATGGCGACTGGACTGACCCCCACGGGAATAGATTTGGGAAGTCCGAGTTTTAAGCAGTTGAAAAAGCCCAATGTTTTATTGATTGCTGGTCAGGGGGTGAGTGCTTATGATGCAGGGGAGGTTTGGCATTTATTGGACCAGCGCTATCAGATGCCAGTGACGATTATTGATGCTTCTGATTTGTCTTATCGCACTTTGGATCGCTATACAGCAGTTGTTATGGTGAATGGTTCTTATGGGCGGATTACGGCTTCAGGTAAAAAGAAATTAGAAGAATGGCTGCGCAGAGGAGGTGTCCTGGTGGCTTGTCGACAAGCGGTTCAATGGGCCGCTAGCAGTGGGCTGGCGGGGGTCCGCTATAAATCCAATGGCAATTCCAAAGCGAAAAAACCACTTCGACCTTACATTATGGAGGGACCAGATAGTGGGGCGCAGGTGATTGGTGGAGCGATTTTTAGTACAAAGGCAGATTTGAGTCATCCCTTACTGTATGGTTATGAGGAAAAAGAGCTGCCCATTTTCCGTAGGGGAACAATGTTTTTAGAACGCAGCAAGAATCCTTATGCGACGCCATTGGTCTATGATAGAGAGGCTTTATTAAGCGGTTATATTTCTAAGGGCAATAGCAAAAAATTATCTAATTCAGCTGGGATTATTGTAAGTGGATTGGGAAGAGGGCGGACCGTTTGTCTGGCAGATAATCCCAATTTTCGGGCCTTTTGGTATGGAACCAATAAGTTGTTTGCCAATGCGCTGTTTTTTGGAGCGACGATAGATGGCGGAACGACGGAAAGTGTATCAGTTAAAAAAGAAGAAGAGTAATTTGGAGCAAGCGTTAAAAATTGGACTATTGGGGGTGGGCCATCTGGGTAAAATCCACCTGAAATGCATTCGAGCTATTGATCAGTTGGACTTGGTGGGCTTTTGTGATCCTGATGAGGAAGCCGCTCAGAAAGTAGTTGAAGAATATGGATTGAAGCGCTTTGAGCATCCACTGGATTTGATGAAGGCCGTTTCGATCATTGATATTGTGACGCCTACGCCTAGCCATTTCGAATTGGCCAAACAAGCACTGACATTGGGCTGCCATTTGTTTATTGAAAAACCCGTTACTGAGAAACCTGCGGAAGCGGCTGAGTTATTGAAACTGAGCCAGGAAAAAAACCTAAAGGTTCAAGTGGGGCATGTAGAGCGCTTCAATCCAGCGCTTTTGGCGCTTGGCGACATGCCACTCGATCCCATGTTTATCGAGGCCCATCGACTAGCCTTATTCAATCCGCGGGGAACGGATGTTTCAGTGGTTTTGGATTTGATGATTCACGATTTGGATATTGTTTTGAGTCTGGTTGATTCAGAAGTGGCTTTTATTAGTGCCAGTGGGGTGTCTGTAGTGAGTGATCAGCCAGATATTAGCAATGCCCGTTTGGAATTTGCCAATGGCTGTGTGGCCAATTTGACGGCCAGCCGCATTTCCATGAAGCAGATGCGCAAACTTCGTCTTTTCCAAAAGGACGCCTACATCAGTATGGATTTTCTGGACAAAAAATCCCAGATCATTCGAATTTATGATGATGAATCGCTTCCTGACCTTCCCAATCTCCCACTAATGCCACTGGATACACCCAAGGGCAAGAAACACATCCGCATTGATATGCCTGAAAGCCAGCCTGTTAATGCCATTCAGATGGAGTTGGAGCAGTTGGTTCAGAGTATTGTGGAAGACCGTCCTCCTAAAGTTGGGATTGAGGCGGGCTACCGCGCTTTGGATTTGGCCCATCGAATACTTGGAGAGATCGATAAACGACAACAAATGTATAGCGCTTGATGCGCAATGAATCCTTTCAGATTCCCTAAAGCGCCATTCCTCTGGTCAATTTTTGTGCGATGCCCAAATGCTTTTATCTGCTGCTATTGGGATTTTTCCCTGGAATTTTGCTGTCCCAAACAGCTTCTAGCCGATTTCAGTCGGCCATTGAACTACAGGGAAGTGTTTCTTTTACAGGGCTGAGTACCTCGCTTCTTTACACCATTCAGCGGGGAGATCACAATTTGTATCTGGGTCCCAAACTGGCCCTTTCTGATCTTTACATTTGGGAAGAAGGACCATGGGGCCTCAATTTGGGTTATCGCTATCAGCTTTCTACCAAAAAGCGGTGGCATTCCCTGGCCTTTTTGGATTATCACTTGCTTTTTACAAGACCTTTTGAGCCTCTGGGATTTGAGGCAGCGGGTTGGAATTTGACCCATGAGCTTTATGTGGGCTACGGTCTCCAACTTCGCTTGGGGGAGCATTGGTATTTGGTTAGTCAAATAGGTTTGGGGGGCTATTTTGAGCGATTGCAGGATGTTCGGCGAGGGGGGACGATTCGCTTTAGTGGGTATAGTAGTTTGTTGCGTTTGGGGGGGAGGTATTTGTTTTGACGCTCAAGGTATTTCCTACTAGAGTAGTATACAAATCTCTTTTCTTAAGCTTATTTTTGCAGTATGAAAATTAATTATTTAGCCCTGGTAATGTTATCCCTAAGTCTGTTGTTGGCTTGTGAGGCATTCGAAGAAGAGGAGATCGATAATTTAAGTGAGGGGCGCATTGCCATTATCGGGCATGGCGGAGTGGGTTTTCCTTCGCCAGAAAATGAGCGGACGATGAATAGTTGGGAGGGAATTAATAAGGCGATTTTTGGTTTGGGGGCAGATGGGATAGAAGTAGATGTGCAGATTAGTGCGGATGGGAAGGCCATGCTTTATCACGATGAGCGATTGCAGACCTTGACCAATTGTGGAGGCTGTGTATATGAATATAGTGCGGAGGAATTGGAGGATTGTCATTATCGGCTGGAATTGGATGAGCGGCTTTCGGATGCGTCTCGATTGGTGCGTTTAGAGCGCGTTTTCGACCTATTTGCAGAAGGGGAAAGACCTCCCTGGTTGTTGCTGGACATCAAATTATTTAGTCCATGCCCCTTGGAAGTGGAGAAAAGCGTATTTTTGAGCAATTTTTCTGAGGAGCTATTGTCGCTCATTGAACGTTATAAGGCTACAGATTGGGTGATCGTGCAAACGAGCAGCCTGGAATTTATCCAAAAATTGAGTGCTGGAAATGCCGATTTAAAGCTCATGTTGTTAATAAGTCGGCTAGACGCACAAATTTTGGCGCTATTGAAAGACTATTCGCTTTATGGATTGGGTTCTGAAAATAGCCGATTATCTGCCGCTGAGATTAGCCAAATCCACGATAGGGGACTAAGGGTCGTACTTTGGGGAATTGGTAGTCGCTCAAAAGCAGTGGAAGCCATCCAAAAATCGCCCGATTTCATTGAGACTGATAATATTGTATTGCTACAGCAGATGCTTCGATAGACCATAGCATCTTATTATGACCGCAAAATTTTAATGGATGAAAGCTTATTTGATTTACGCTTTATTTTTACTCCCTGCCCTTTTTGTTTTGAACTCTTGCGAGATCATCGATCCGGCAGAACCCGTTCCCGCTTATCTATATGTAGAGCCTTTTGAATTTACCACCGTTGGTGATCAAGGAAGCAATTCCAGCAAGATCACTGAGGGCTGGGTATATGTAGCTGGCGACTTTTTAGGCGCCTATACGCTGCCCGCATTGCTCCCCGTGCTTCAGACTGGCGAACAACAAGTCGAAATTTTCCCTGGAATCAAGGACAATGGTATATCTGCAACACCAGATATTTATACCTTATACAAGCGCTACACAACGACCATTGATTTAGGGGCTAATGAGGTAGACACGGTCTATCCAAGTACGCGCTATGAGGATAATGTCTTTTTCCGAATCATTGAGTCTTTTGAGTCTGATCAACACTTCTTTCAAGGCGAAATTGATGGCAATGAGTTGACGCAGATTGTCAGCTCTGATGTGGAAGTTTTTGAAGGGACAGGATCGGGGCAAATAAGTTTGGATAAAGAAAATCCACTGGCCACTATGGGCTCTTTTATCTTTGACGAATTGCCTCCTGCTGGGGCAACGGTTTATATAGAAATGGATTATAAAAACGATGTCCCGCTATTGGTAGGGGTATATGGCTATGATCGTTTTGGGGTGGAGTTGGTTCGTTTTGTCGATCGTGGAGTGAATCCACGAGACGATTGGAATAAAATTTATTTTAACCTTCGCGATCCATTCTTTACCATGCGCAATGCAGGGGTGGAGCGCTATCAGGTTGTGCTGGTGACCAGTATACCCATTGAGAATGGCGATTTTTCTATGGACAATGCCGAGGTGTATATCGACAATGTCAAATTAGTCTACCTCCAATAGGTCTTTACGCGGAATAGGATTTACTGGTCAAACACGAAAACGGACGAGCTACCAACAAACGGACAAGTTGCCCGCCAAATGAATCAAGGACGAAAAATCGACATAAGGACCTACCGCCTGGCCGACTTTTTTTCGGCAATGTTGGCTTGGGCTTGTTTTTTTCTGTATCGCAAAGGTATTGAGGAGGTGCCCATAGATTGGACCATTATAGAAGATACCAACTTCTGGGTGGGTATTGTGAGTATTCCAACGGGTTGGCTCTTGTTCTATTCCCTTTTTGACAAGTATAAAGACATCTACAGGCTTTCGCGATTAACGACGCTGGCCAGGACCTTTTTTTTATCTTTTCTGGGGGTGGTCTTCCTCTTTTTTGCTTTGATTCTCGATGACTTTGTTAGAGATTATACAACTTATTACAGTTCTTTTATCACCTTATTTTCCCTGCATTTTTGCTTTACGG
>JBCBDH010000348.1:0-6889 GCA_038529855.1 Bacteroidota bacterium
CTCATCGCCCAAACAAAGCTCTTCGGGCCCATCAATATAGCCTGGCGACAGCTCATTAATTTCAGGAGGCACTACAGATACTTTGCTTATCAGCCAATTGGTTCCTGGGCAGGTTTATCATTTGATGATAGATGGTCGGGCAGGAGATGTATGCGACTATGCCTTTGAGGTCATTAGTGGTATTAGTGTAGTACCTCCTGAAATTAATGAGCTGTCGCCAGGCTATATTGATGGGCCCGAAGAGCTTTGTTTGGGCGATGAGGCCGTCTACACCATCGTTCCTCCTGAATATGAGATTATCAATGACGATGGCTGTCCCCTTCCCTCTGGAGCCTGTGGTAATGGAACAGATTCGCTGGGCTTTAATTTGGTTTGGCATGTCCCTCCTTTCTTGCAGATTCAAGGCGATAGCATTAATGTTTTTTCTATCAATACTGAAACGCCAGCCCTCAATGATTCGATCATTTCTGAACTATTGGGCTTTGATATTACTGATACCTTTGGCACTTTTATCGACACGATTTATGGCCAGGTTTACGTCACCTACGAACTGGATACAACGATGATGGATAGCACAGGGGTAGATACGATTCCTCAAACCGTTTTTTGTTCTTGTACGGGAGGGGCGAGTAGTTTTATTGGGGCAAAAGATGTTTACTTTATCATCAATATTACCCATAATCCGCCAATTAGTTTTTGTGAAGGGGACTGTGTCAATTTTTGTGGGGTCGAGTATTGTGACGATGCAGTGGTTTATTGTGAAGACGGTGAGGACTGTGCCTGGGTCAGACAGGCTATTAATAAGATAGATTTATTTATATTCTCTGAGGTGGTGACCATTTGTGAGGGAGAGTTCTATGAGGTCAATGGTGAAATATTTAATACCACAGGTAACTATTTTATCTATGATGAAGAGAATTGTATAGGAACCAGTCTGGATTTGACGGTGCTTGAAATTGTTCAGACTGAGTTTAATGTAGAGATTTGTGAAGGCGAATGTTTTGATTTTTGTGGCCAGGAATATTGTTTATCAGGGATTTATGAATGTACCTTTCCTGCCCCTGATTGTCGCGTAGATATCTTGAATTTGATTGTTTTACCATCACCCTTTGAGGATTTGGGAGTGATTGCGCTTTGTCAGGACTCTTGTTTTCAAATTGAGAACCAGCTTTTTTGTGAAGCGGGGAATTATCAGGTCACCACTACGGGTAATCAATGCTTTGGAACAGCCATCTTTGAAATTGTTATTGAACCCACAGTAGCGCTCCAATTAGGGCCAATTATTCGCACCTGTGATGCGACCAATGATAATTACACCGTAAGTTTTGATATGCTGAGTGGTACGCCGCCTTATTTGGTTAATGGGGTGACTATCAGCGGTAGCAGCTTTATTTCCCCACCCATTCCACATGGCGAATCCTATAATTTTGAGATCAAGGACAGTGATCCCTGTGTTGCAAAGGTTTTTGTAGATGGTAGCTTTGATTGTGGTCCCTTCTGCAATACGGGGGCAGGAGAGATGAGTATGGAAGAATTGCCTACTTGCTACGAGGAGTCCCTACTAGCTACTCATTTGGGAGGAGCCATCTTTAATGTGGGCGATACAGCTGAGTACATCCTCCATACAGAAAGCGGCCTTAGCCTGGGGACGATCATTGATAGAAATTCGACGGGGGAGTTTAGTTTTATTCCTGGAGTGATGGAATATGGTGAAGTCTACTATGCTTCCTATGTAGTGGGGCAAAATCTAAATGGCAAAGTTGATACGGGGCATATTTGTACGGTAGTGGCGCCAGGGCAGCCTTTGGTTTTTTATGAGCCAGCCAGTGTCGAAATACAAAGTGCTAATGGGGAAGAAGAGCAAATCATTCCATTTGGTAGGCGCGAGACGCTTCGAGCAACGGCTAATTTTAGCCCAAGTCAGGTGACTTGGATTGATCCGCAGGGAGCCGTTTTGGAAAGTAGTGGTTTATCAGTAGAAATTCAGCCTTTGAATGGAGGGGTTTACACGGTTACTGCGGAGAATGAGGTTGGCTGCGAGGCTAGTGATGAGCTATTGGTCACTGTTTTGCTTAACCCTCATGTCTTTATCCCCAATGCCTTTACGCCTAATAGCGATGGTAATAATGACACCTTTTTTATCTATGCGGATGATGCGGTAGATCAAATCTATTCCCTTCAAATATTCAATCGCTATGGTGCGGTCGTCTTTAGTCGAATCGGCTTTGCGCCCAATGATCCGACTTTGGGCTGGGATGGTCGATTCAATGGCCAGCCAGCTCCCTCTGATGTCTTTGTATACCAAGCTGAGGTGCTGATGGCCAATGGAGAACGAGAGGTATTGTCTGGAGATGTGGTATTGATAAGATAAATAGGCGAGTGGATTTGGATAAGCCCAAATCCGCTTTTTTGCCCGAGTTAAAAGTAGGGAGTGGATTGAATGCCCAACTACTCTTATAAGATTTAGGTCACTGAGAATTTTTCTGATCGCCTGGCTGGTTGTTCCAGTTTAGGCGATTCTTTATTTTGGATAGTCTCGCTGGCATTTATAGTGAAAAAGCCCGAACTTTGTCCAACTTTATCCAATCCACCTATAATAAGAACTGATCACCCACCCATCTTTAGCTTTTGATTGAGCTAATGGGATACTTGTATAATTGTGAACCAAAACTGAAGCTATGAAAACTAAATGCTGGTTTCTCTTCTTTTTTCTCTTCATTTCTTGTTTAGTACAGGCACAAAATCCAGGCTATTTGGGGAAAAAGGCCACGCTTCTGGTCAATATTCCTTCCTTTCCTACTATTGTCGGCCCTAGTTGGAACAACCGAGGGATCCTCAATTCTTATGGAGAGGAAGGAGGGGGCCTTGCTATTAGTCCAGTATTGGAGTTTCAATTTGGCTATTCCCTTAGTCGTATTCAGCAGTTATACTTGGATTATAGCCTTTTTCGCACAGGAGCGATAGTTGAAGTGTCGACCAGATCTTTAGACCCCTTCGCTGGTGATTTTGGGCGGGATGAGCATGATTTATTTTACCAGCTATCAGCCAGAACGATTTCTATTGGGCGAAAGGAATTTAATGTGATCAAAGGGGCTATCGCGCCTTTGGGGACTTACAGCGCACTAAGCCTGAAGTATACCAGGATAAGTGGAAGTATCGCGGATAAGAGAACCAGTTATATTGGACAAGAGTTTTATGGTCATGCGCCCATTCTTATTGATGATGAAGTCAACTTTTTTGCCCTGGGTATTGACTTGGGGCGACAGAACATTTATTGGGATCGCTTCATGACCAATTGGGGGTTCCGCGTCAATATACCACTCAATTTGACCCGCTTGCTTGCAGTAATCGACCCTGGCAGTGCTGAAAGTTTTGGAAACGATACAGACCAGAATCAAGAAACTTATTATCAAAGGGTGTTTGAGCGGGTTGCGCTTCATTCCTTTATTCAGTTTAATGTAGGCGTAGGCCTTCTTTTATTCTAATGATCAATTATCAGTGCTATGAAAAATTTGATAAAATTTACCTTTCTATTGCTCCTCATCCATTGCTGGGCCTGTGGAAAATACGAGGTACAATATGAGGGACCTTACGATCCAGAAGCCCAGCAGGGAGGTAATACCGTTGAAGATACAGCAGTAGTTGCATTCATTGCATCAGGTAATCTCTTCGTCTCTCCCAGGGCCTTACTCAATTATAAGGTCATTGACAATTCGGGAACTGTTACTCATGTGGCCATGAGTGATGACCATTCAAAACTGGCTTATAAACGCCGTAATGAAGAGATTCGATTGTACAATTTGGAGGAAGAGGAGGTAACGGCTTCCGTATCCAATACCGCTAATGTCGATTGGTTTGATTGGCATGCCAATAATGAAACCTTGTATTTTCTGGAAGATGGCATCATATCCACTTTTGGGCCAAGTATCCCTATAGCAGTAACGGATTTGAATGATGTGGGCTGGGTAGCGACCTCAGGAAAGTACATTAATAGTGTAGCGATTACAGAAGATGGAGCGGTCATTTGGCAATCTAATATAGATGCGATCTCTTTTCGTCTGCGAACGCTCTATTTCTATTATGCCCAAGGGGTATTTCGAGAGGTGGAATTGGGAAGTGTTAGCCCTTACCAAAAATTCAGATTGGGTCACGATCAGGACGTAGTCTGGGCCTCTGATGACACATCGCCTGTTGAGCGTATCCATGCCTATAATATTGAGACAGGCGACAGGATTAGAACCATTAACGACGCTGTGGCTGGAAGCCCTGGTGGGGATCGCTATGGTTTTCCAGATGTTTATGTAGAGGGAAGTATCTTATACTATGGGAATGAGTGGATATCTATGGGACTGGGTAATCTCACAGATATTGACAATTAGATTTAAGTCTCGATTTTTGAAGTAGTTTCTGACAAAAAATAGCTTTATAATGCTTATGACAACTCGTTTATATCAATCTGCCTTGTATCTAATATGTGGTCTCTTTTTGGCGGTCTTTAGCCCTGGGCTATCTGCTCAAAATAGTACGGATAGTTTAAATTATTTGGAAGTGAAAGGACCCATTCCCAAAGAGTTTACGACTCCGAGTACAGCCAAGTACAAAAAGCAAATCGAGAAGTTAAGTACACAAAAAAGTAGCAGAAAGACCAAGAAAGACCAAAAACAGTTTATCCTTCAATCCAACTTTATCATTGACGATCTGATGCAAAGTGGATTAGTCCTTTTCAATGATCCAGTAACGGAGTATCTCAATGAAGTCTTGGCGCTTTTGGTTCAAGCCAATCCAGAGTTGAAACGCAGAAAGCCTCGCGCTTACGCGCTTCGCTCTCCCGAAGTCAATGCCTTTGCGACCGATCAGGGCTTGATTTTCGTTACCCTAGGTCTTCTGGCCAATCTGGAAAACGAAGCCCAATTGGCCTATATTCTCGCCCATGAGTTGGTGCATGTCAATAAAAGACATACCCTCAACATGTATCTTGAGACCAAAGACATCGAAAAAAATAATCGCAAACAAAAAAAAGTCCTCAGCGAATCTTCTTTTGACCGACAGTTATTGGCCAAAAACCTCCATTCTAAAAAGATAGAAATGGAAGCGGATAATTATGGACTGGAATACTACCTCAAGACGGATTACAGCAAAACCTCCCTTCCTACGGTCTTTGACGTCTTGTTTTACGCCTATCTTCCCTATAATGATGTCCCCTTTACCAAAGACTTTCTCGTGAGTGGGGATTATGAATTACCCAGGCATTTGTGGTTGAAAGAGACCAAGGCAATCAGTGACTTTACTAGTGATAATGAAGACCGCTATTCTACCCACCCCTCTGCAGATAAGCGAAAAAGAAATTTGGTCGAAAAGATAGGGGATGTAGAAGATAAGCCAGCGGCTAAACTATACTTGGTGGATGAGCAAAAATTCAAGATGGTTCAGCGGCAGGCGCGTTTTGAGCTCCCTACGCTCTATCTGGAACAAGAGAATTTTGGCTATGCCATTTACACGGCTTTCCTATTGTCCAAAGAGCGGGTCGATGTTCGCCATAAGAAAGTGGTGGCTAAGTCGCTATATATGATGGCCAAATACAAAAACAGCGATGACTATGCCTGGACTAGGCTAGCCGATGATGTGGAAGGCGCTTCTCAAGTCGTTTTTTACTTGCTCGACGAAATGAGTGGCAGGGAACTGACCGTCATGGCCCTACAATATGCCTGGCGATTGTATCAGGAAATTCCCCAAGACAAAGAAATGGAGGCCATTTGTAAAGACCTAAGCTTAGAACTGGCCGATTATGAGGAAGATTTGTCTGCTTTTAGAAATAGCAGAAAACCCCCTGCCCCAATAGATACAACCAGCCAAGAGCTCAAACAATCCATTGAAAATAGTAAGCTCCAAAATATTCAAAATGCGCAGAAGAATGTTGCGGAGGTTAAGGATTCCACCAAGTATTGGGTCTATGGTTTTTCAGGGTTTCTGGATAATGCAGCCTTCAAGGATCTGATTGCAGAAGGACAGGAGGTCTATCAAAAAAGACAAGACCGTGCGGATTATTACGATACGGACGAGGGACAAAGAGAATTGGCTAAGCGCAGAAAAAGGGAACGCAAAAAAGGGATGCAATTGGGGATTAAAAAGATCGCTATTGTCAATCCTTTTTACCTAAGTTTGGATGCTCGAAAGGAAAATACAGTTCAGTATGTCCGATCAGAAGAAGGCCAGGATAATTACCGAAAGATGATTAAGGAAGTAGCTGAAATTTCTGAATTGAAAACGACCATCCTCGATGTCACACAGCTCAGTAAAAACAATGCAGATAAATTCAATGACATCAGACACCTCAATTCCTGGTTTACCCAACAGATTGATCATTTTGACCTCAGCCTGACACCAGGTTATAACCAAAATCGCATCGACGAGATTGCTGAAAAATACAAGACCGACTACTTTCTTTGGACTGGAACGATTTCCCTACGCCAGAAAAAGAATGTATGGGGGCTCATTAGCCTTTCAATTTTTGTACCCTATGCCCTTCCCATAGCGATTGGTTCGGCTTTTGTGCCAGAATACGATATGCTTTTTTATGCTATCTTATTCGATGTGAAAACTGGGAAACGCAGTATCATCAAGATGGATTATTTTGATTCCAAAGACAGCAATGCTGTTTTGCGTTCGCATTTATACGATGCCTTTTTGCAGGTTCGGAAGGAGCAGTAAAAGATAAAAGCGGTGTCGAGTATTAGCTACGACACCGCCATTCCGAATATAATGTTCAGCTCTATGCTGAATTAATTACTACCTGTAGTAAAATCATTTTCCTTCAAAATCGCTTTTTCGACAATGATAATGCTGCCTTCGCTCTGTGTATTGGATAAGCTGCAGAGTACACTTACAGCAT
>JBCBDH010000349.1:0-6881 GCA_038529855.1 Bacteroidota bacterium
CCCAAGCAGCAATACGGGTTCCCTCAACATCTACATGCTGGAAGGCGACACTAGAGGAATTATGTCTTTTGACATTGCCAGCAGCATTCGCGAAGCGGTCGGGCCCATTCCAGAAGCGACTAATCTATCCTATGGCAGTATTGCCATTTTTGGAAAACCCGTCTCTATTGCCCTGGTGGGTAAGAATATGGAGGAGCTGCGTTCTGCCAAAAAGATGCTGCGCAATTACCTCAGTCAACGCGATGATCTAAAAGATGTGACGGATACGGATAAATTGGGGATGCCAGAGGTAGAAATGAAGCTAACGCCCAAGGCCAAATTTCTGGGGCTTTCTGAAGCACAGGTATTTGATCAGGTGAGGAAGGGGTTCTTTGGTTTGGAGGCACAGAGCTTGCAGCGAGGAGACGAGGAAGTCAAGATATGGGTGCGCTATGACCAGGCGGATCGAAAGAGTATGGAGGATTTGAAAAATGCGCAGCTGATGACTCCTGGCGGAGCGAGCTATCCTATTCGGGAATTGGCCACCTTTGAAAATAAGGCCAATGTCGCGGCCATCAATCATCAAGGCGGTATCCGAGAAATTCGGGTGGAAGCTGACGTCGCCAATTTGCTGGTGTCAGTACCTGGTGTACTAGCGGATGCGGAAGCGGGTATTTTAAAAGAGATTCGCAATCAATATCCAAGTATACGGTATACACTAGAAGGAGAGGCCCGCCTATCCGCCAAGACCCAAAATTCTAGTCAAGGACCAAGTACCATTGTCTTTATCATTATGATCGGCATTTTGCTGCTCAACTATCGCTCTATCAGCAAAACACTAGCAATATTGGGGATGCTGCCTTTTGCCTTTGTGGGCGTAGCTTGGGGAACTTATCTACACCATATCCCCGTCAGTATCTTTTCGGTTTTGGGAATGATTGCCCTTTGGGGGATACTGATCAATAATGGTTTGGTTTTGATTTCGACCTATAATGACAAAATCAAGGAGGGGCTTTCTGTAGCGGAGGCCCTGCGCAGCTCCGCCATTTCCAGATTCCGCCCCATTGTACTGACCACCATTACCACCGTTTTCGGACTCGCTCCGCTCCTACTCAATAATTCCATCAGCGCCCAATTCCTCAAACCAACCGCTATCGCGATTTCCTATGGGCTTATCTTCGGGATGGTCCTAACCCTGGTTTTTCTGCCTTCAGTCATCATGCTGATGGCCAAACTTCGCTATTACTTCAGTCGATACATCAGACGCATGAAAGACATTCGTGCAGCGGATTTGGACATTGTGCTAAGAGAGGTACAAAACGAGATGAATTAATACTAATGACTCAACCTTATCAAAATATGAGATTTATCATCATCTGCCTTGGCTTATTAGGTATAGGCCAAGCAAGTTGGGCACAGGACGGTACCCCTACTATCCTCACTTTAGAGGAAGCCATCAATACCGCCCTTCAACAAAATCCAGCCATCAAAATCCAGCGAATAGCGACTCAGGTGGCCGAAAATCAAGTGTTCAAGGCTAATGCTGGCAAAACGCCTATCGTCAATGCCCTGGGGAGTGCCAGCTATACCAATAATTTTAGTCAAATCGACATTCGAACTTTTCAGCCAGAGCCACCAGAAATCCGTTTTGAAGAGGCAGGAGTTGAGTCCTTCACCGCCAATGTAGGCGTACAAGCTGACTATGTACTTTTTGATGGTGGAGCTAGTAATTATCGCTACCAATTGCTGAGTGGCCAATCACTAATCGCCAGGGCTGAGCAGGAGGTTTTGATCAATAATACCATCCTGGCTGTCTCCCAGCTCTACTTGGAAATACTAAAGCTTCAAAACCAAGAGCAACTGTTATTGGAGAATATCGCCATCAGCAAAGAACGGCTCCAAAAGATGCAAGATCGCGCCAAATTTGGCAAGGCCAATCAACTGGCTGTCCTAACGGCCGAAACCAATCTGCGACAGGACGAAGCCGCACTAGACAATATCCTACTCATCAGAAATAACCTAACCAAAGACCTCAATTTCTTGCTTGGCCGACCAGCGGAAGATAGCTATCAAGTAGAGCGCAGCTACAGTGAACCCGCGCTCCCTTCTATCCAGGAATTAAAAAGCGATCTGCTCGACAACAGCCCAGAAATTCAACTGGGAAAGCGAGGGATCGAGCTGTCAGCTAGTCAATTGGCCCTCAGCGAGGCTCAGCAAAAACCCACGGTTTCTTCCTTCGCTCAGGCGGGTTATTTTTACCAACAAAACGATGTGCAACAGTTGGCGTCTATCCAAAACCTGGGGCTGACGATTGGTCTATCAGCTCGATATAATCTCTTTGATGGTGGCCTCACTCGTCGTCGTATTGAGACCGCCCAACTGGATAATCAACTCCAAAACCTGCGGCTCACTCAAATAGAAGAACAACTGATCAACGAAGCTCTTAAAGAACATCAAACGATGACCTTACTAAAAGCGCAGTTGGAGCGAGAACGGATGAATCTACAGACTTTTGAAGCGGCTTTCCAAAAAGCACAAGATCGCTATTATACTGGAAAGGCCAATTCGCTAGACCTACGAGATGCCCAGTTAGCTCGTTTGCAAGTACGGATTCGCATTGATCAATTGGAGATTGATCTGATGCAATCGGGAATTCGAATGGATAAATTGCGAGGACGTTTGCTACAGCAGGGGCAGTAAAATTTACTTTCCGCGTTTCTTACAGGTCAATGAGGCCATTGAACCGAAGGTCTTTTTTAGGCGTTTACCCATTTTTGGCGAGTGTTTTGCCTTTGATGGACTAAATCAACGACAATGGCCTTTAAGCAAATAATGGGAATCATTTTTCTGCTGATCTTTATTGGCTTTATGGCCTATAAGCTCAATGATAGTTTGTATGGGGTAAAGGATGCCTTTTATCTAATGGCTTTTATCATCATTGTCATCCTGATGCTGGTCGTCATCATCGGCAAGATTATTCGATCTTAGGGCTAGTGTGCGGGTGGCCTTAGCGCTCACTGTCGGACTGACCCCGCCGCCGTTGGCACTTTGGCGGGGAGTCAGTCCGACAGGGCAGCCCGCGCGTAGCGATTCGTTTACTTACACTTTTATTATTTCTAATTTTTCTGCGAAATAATGATCCGTACCAATTGCTGGGTACGTATATTTATATAAATCGACTGATTTTAATAGCCGTCGTAAATCATCCAAGCAAACTACTTTTCTTCTTTCGCTTTTTACTATTCTAACCCATCCATTTACTCAGGCACGGCGCAACCACTCCAGAACAAGAGCTATTGAGCAACGACGATTGGTGGTCCTACATTTCAAATTCCCATGACGATGACTAAAGCTCACTACCTGTTTTTAGGTATAGTACCATTATTCAGATCATCCGTTAAAGTACCATTAAATCAAAACTCAAAAGAAATATTACATTATAGGACTGCTGTTTGTACTGTTGGCAAACCCCTTGTATCGTAGTACCTTAGAGTTTGCTCATTTACTGAGTCATGATGGAATTCCTGATCACAGCTTAGCCTCGCATACTGATTATGCGGTAAACCTCTCTCATAGCCATGATTTCTTAGCAACCACCCAGATAAACCTTATCTTAAATAGAGATGTATTACCTATACAGCAGTTATCCAATTCAGCTGTGAAATTATATCTAATAGGTCCAGATACCTCTGATAGTATGCCATGGTCTGTGGCAGATACGCTGTCCTACAACAAACCCCATTACCAAGAGGTATTATTGCCCATCCTGTACATTAGAACGCTTATTGACCCACCAGACCTAGCCTAATTCCATAGCCACCATTGTAGTCTGTATAAACAACTGACTGCAAGGTTTATTACTATTCTCTGATCCAAATCTGGAAGACTTGGAAGAATATTGATTGATTTCAACATTTATTGCACGCAATCAGAGTAATTGCTATGTAGGTATTATTACAATACTTCTACGTATTTGGATCAGACCTCTAAAGCAATTCTTTTATTACAAAGCTTTGGTCAAATCAGCGCTTACCCGCTGATTATAGCTAGAGGTATTAGACTTATGCATAAGCAAGCTCAATTGATGAGGCTATGCGCTCATTGGGCCAAAGCAATAATTCTACAAAAATGAAATCCATTAATAACAATAGATACCTATTCCTCTTCTTTTTTCTCTTAGTATTTTCAGCGCTTAATGGTCAGGATAATGCCACTATAAAAGGTAGCGTACTCACTGAATCTGGTACCGCGCTGGATGCCGCAAATGTTGCTCTTGAAGGCACCACAAAAGGTACAAGCACGGACGCCAATGGAGCTTTTACCATCACTAATATTCCATCTGGAGAGTACAAATTGGTCATCAGCTCCATTGGTTACGAAACTTATACACAGTCCATCAGTCTTAGCGCTGGTGATGTCAGGACCTTTGATATCGAGCTTCAAGCATCTAGCGTTCGACTAACTGAAATCTACATCGTAGGGGCTGCCTTAAACCCTGCTAATCGAACAATCACCGTCAATGAGATTGGCCAGGCGGAAATACAGACCCTTAATGTCGATCTACCCATCCGCATCATCGAGCAGATACCAGGTGTCGATCTTGCAGCATATAGCCAGGGAGGGGTTGCCGATCAGTTTTCAATACGAGGTTTTGGTGGTGCTGGCCACGAAGGGCAAGCTGGCGTACAAATAGATGGCGTATCGCTCAATGAAGCGGAGGGACACTCAGATGGTTATGCGGACCTCAATGTCCTCATCCCACTCAACCTCCAAAGTGTGAAGGTCTACAAGGGGCCATCGTCTGCGCTGTACGGCCGATTTGCGGAGGGCGGCACCCTTGCGCTGGAGACCCGCAAGGACGGCAATTACCAAGACTTTAGCCTTAGCGCTGGGTCTTTTAATACCCTAAATGCTCAGTATGTCCTTGGTAAGGAAATAGCATTGAATAGAACGGACGGACAGCTGAATACCAATCTGGCTTTCCAGCTATTCCAGTCTGATGGCTATGCGGATAACTCTGATCAGCTGAGAGGGAATGTTACAGGCCGTATGGGCTACGATATTTCCGACAAAACGGATATTGCCCTATCTGTAAGAGGTCACTCAAGTGTATGGGATGCTGCTGGCTATATTTCTGAAGAGCAGGTAGAAGACAGAGATCTTAGAACCCAACAAGATGCCAATGCAGAGGATGATGGTGGTGCCAAGGAATTTTACTCCCAGCGAATAGACATCAACCACAGCTTTAGCGATGAGCTCAGGATGCTTGTGTTTGGTTATGCCGTACAGCAGGACTTTACACGATTTGCAAAATTTGGATTTACCCCAGGGGGTCAGACGGAGCGATTTAATACGCGCAATGTCTATGCAGCTGGAGCCAATCTCAATGGCCGCAGCTTGATTGGTGATAAGATTGGTGTCGACTGGATTGCTGGTGCGGAGTACTACAGCGAAAGCACAGATCGCATGCGTTGGCAATCCAGCAATCGCGTTCGCGGTGATCTGTTCCTAGATCGACAATTTGATGTACAGACTGCTTCTCTATTTGGTCAAGGAGAATTTAACTTTAGCAAATACCTACGGATGTCCCTTGGACTGCGCTATGATCAATATTTCGGTTCCTTTACCAATAGTGACCCTGACATAGCTGCCTTTACCCTTGATATGAGCACCCTCTCCAACCTCAGTCCAAAGATTGGACTGAGGTCTACCATCGCTGAAGGGCTTGATTTGAGAGCAAGCGTATCACAGGGTTTCACCTTGCCTAATAGCACTTTAAAATATGAGCCTGACAGTGATCTCGATCCTTCAGTTCTTTGGCAATACGAGTTGGGAGCTAGATATACAGGTACGAGTTGGTTGACTGTGGACGTAGTAGGGTGGGTACTCAATACGACTAATGAAATATTTGAGAATCCTCCAGGCTCTGGTGACTTTGTCAATATTGGGGAAACCTCGCGAATGGGTATTGAATCTGAAGTCATCGTTACCCCAGTAGAAGGACTGCGGATTAGAGGTACCTATGCCTATACAGGCACCGAAATTCAAGACAACCCAGATGAGAACATAGAGGGCAATGAAATAACAAATGTCCCTGAATCGATCGCTACATTTGATGTATCCTATGCTTTGAAAAACGGATTGGGAGCCCGCGTGCTTTTTAGAGATGTTGGACCCTACTTTACCAATGCATCAAATACAGGCAGCTATGAGGGATACAGCGTCACCAATTTTTTCCTTTTCTACAATTTCAACCAGCAGTCCTCTAATCGTGGTCGGGTATTTTTGGAGATTCGCAATGTATTTGACGCGGTCTACGCGGAAGTGGCCTTTGGTGGTCCTGGCTCACAAATTCTTTCCCCTGCCCCAACAAGAAATATTATGATGGGCATCAATTACAATTTTTAACCGTAAACAAAAATTCCAATGAAATCTACTAAATATTTATTGCCATTTTTTATTTGCCTAATCGCTCTAGCGCTGTGCATTAGCTGCGATCATGAGCATGGTCCTCATACACATACCCATGACGGCGAAGGTGCAGGGCATACACATGCACCAGGCGAACGCGGTGATGGTCACAGTCATTATGACGATAAAGCAGACCGTCCCCCATTTACCTATCTGACGATGAATGGCGAATTTCACCTCAACCCAGGTGATTCAATGTCGCAGAATGATCCGCGCAATCCAGGTCGCCTCCTCCTAGAGACAAGTGATGAAAAGGGCTCTGTGACGAAAATGACCTTTTTTGATCATACAGATATAGATAAAAAATTGGCCGAATGTGGTTATCACTTTATTGGCAGTAGACCTGACCCTCATTACTATCCAGAACAGTCCAAGACATCCATCTGGGATGTCTTCGAGAAAGTAGAAGATTTCTCAGGAGATTGTATGAA
>JBCBDH010000350.1:0-6870 GCA_038529855.1 Bacteroidota bacterium
TACCATTGCGCTTTGGACCTATGGCTATCCAGACTTACTACCAGCCAATACCACCATTTTTGACGCGGTTGATCCCAATAATAACCGCACCCTAAATGTCCACCTTCCCTGGGGAAATAGTCAGGTGTATTGGGATTGTGGCAATGATGGGGGCAGCTATGATCGCATTAACAAAACCGCTTCAGAATCAGAATTAGAAGGACAGTGGAACCATTGGGCCTTTACCAAAAATCGAAGTACAGGAGTAATGCGCATCTTTCTCAATGGCCAGCTCTGGCACTCAGGCTCTGGCATGACTCGCCCTATCAATATTGATATCTTTAAACTGGGCCAAAATGTTGGGGCCAATCGCTCCTACGCTGGTCGCATCGACGATTTTCAGGTTTGGAACAAAGCCCTGGAGGAAGAAACCATCCGCGAATGGATGCGTCGCCCCATGAGTGAGCAACATCCCAATTATGATAATCTACTGATTTATTACGATATGAACGAAGGCGCTGGACAGCTCCTCAATAATCTACCTGATCCTAGCTATAATAGTGTTTTAACAGGGGTGGCGGATTGGAAACTTTTCCGCGGGAACGAACTTTTCAAAGACTTTGTCCCCTCTCCACTGCGACTCAATCTCCAATTGCTTACGGAAGGTGAAAATATTACTTTCGATTATGTTTCTGTCATCGACTCCATCAGCAACCCAGCAAGTGCCGTCAATTATTTTGCTGTGGAAGGAACGGATATGCTCCTCCTTACCAATACGGAATACCTCTGGCCAGCGACACCCAGCTATTTGATTAGCGAAGCGGGTGATACTTTAACGGAATATCCTATTCAGGCAGAAGGAAGTATTGATATTGGAGAATTGGTCTACTACAACAAAAGGGATGCTAAATATGAAATTCTCTCTTTGGTCACGCCTTATGGCAATGGACTGGATCTAGGCCAAGCGGGCAAAACCTTTTGGTTTGATGTCACTGATTATGCACCCATCTTAAAAGGAGAAAAATACCTTTCGATCGAAATGGGCGGACAGTGGCAGGAGGAACTAGACATCCGTTTTTACTTCGTTGAAGGCACCCCCCCTCGCGATGTCATCAACATCCAAAATATCTGGCCTTTTGCTCGTGGTTGGTTTGCAGATATTCAAGCAGACAATATTTTTGAGCCTCGCCAGCTTGATCTGCTCCCTGAAGGAGCGGCTTACAAAATTCGATCAGCAGTGACAGGACATGGGCAAAATGGAGAGTTCCAGCCCAGAGAGCATTACATCAATGTCAATGAAGGCAATCAGGAGTTTCCATACGATGTTTGGAAGACTTGTGGAGAAAATCCCATGTTTCCACAGGGAGGAACCTGGTTGTTTGATCGGGCGGGATGGTGCCCTGGTATGGCGACAGATATCCATGAGTTTGATATCACTAATCTCGTCAGCTCAGGCGGCCAAGTGACCCTTGACTATGGGCTTAATGGAGCTTTCATGTCAGAAGCTAATTATCTGGTTTCTAATCAATTGGTCACTTACGGTGCCCCTAATTTTGACGTAGATGCCAGTTTGGAAGACATCGTTCGGCCAAGCAATAGAGATGAGTATGCCAGAATCAATCCTGCCTGCAACTCCCCAATCATACGAATTAAGAACACAGGGGCTAATACCCTGGAATCGCTGCGTATTAGCTATGGCATTGTTGGTCAGGAAATGATTGATTACGAATGGACAGGGGCCTTGCCCTTTATGGCTATTGAGGAGGTCACGCTACCTACCTATGATCAGAGCTACTGGCAAGGATTGGAAGGAGAGGCCCAATTTGTGGTGCGCATCGAAGCACCCAATGGCGCTAGTGATGAATACGCTCCTAATAATGAGTTGACCAGTACCTTTAGTGTTCCTGATATTTTAGACGTTGAGCGTTTACAGTTACATCTCAGAACCAACAATCGCGCAAATGAGAACAGCTATCAAATTCTTGACGCCAACGGAGAGGTTTTGATTAGCAGGGCCAATATGGAGGATGCAACGCAATATGTGGATGAACTCGATTTGCCAGATGGTTGTTTTACCCTTGTGCTCAATGATTCTGGAGGAGATGGTTTGTACTATTGGTATTGGCAAGCTATTGGGCAGAATGTGGGATCTGGATCACTGAGTTTGAAGCGTTTTATCAATGATCAAATACAGGTACCCGTGGCTAGTTTTGAGCCAGAATTTGGCAATAGTGTCCGTTATGATTTTATTATTCCAGGTACGGTGAATACAGAGGACTTAGCAGCTCCCCGCTTATTTTCCGTTTATCCCAATCCCGTAACAGATCAATTTACTTTGGAAATGCAAGGCTTTGCTTCCAATACCTTCCAGGTACAGCTCATTGACCTAACTGGTCGAGTGCTTTGGGAGCAAACCCACAATAGCAACTATAATGGTCAGTTGAAGGAAAACATCGATCTAAACGACTGGCCCGCTGGCATCTATTCTTTAAAGGTGCAAAACGGCGAAGAAAACAGAATCAAGACTATCGTGAAACAATAGCATGTCTCCTGTGGGACGGGTAGGCTTCGGCCTATCCTCCCACGGGCTTGATTACTGGGATTTGAAAATCATGCGCAAATTCCAAAAAGTCAGCAAAACCACCACAGCCAGCCATATATACATCCACACAGTAGCAGGAATAAAAACAAATAAGTCAGCATAGGCCGCTAGGTCAGAACTAGGCCCTACATTAAAATCCTGAATAATGTAGAGGATACTCGCCATCCCCAAAAACATTAAGACCTCCCGCGCAATAGATTCTTTTGAGGCGACAAAAGAGATACCCAAGGTAAAAAGTAGCAAAAAACCAGTGGTAAACAGGGAAGCGGACTTAAAAATAGCCACCACCACCATCAAGGCCGCCAAAACATAAAGCGCTATGCCTGAATAACGCGGCTGACGAACACCTATGTAAAACAACAAATTACCCAACAAGGCGCTACCAATATAACCACCCATCAGTACGATCGCTCTCGAGCCCCCATAAGTCTTGGCGTATCCACTACCATCCTGATTGATCATAATTTCCATAACGCCCCCTCCTGTCAGCCAGGCCCCAAGCGCATGTCCAAATTCGTGCAGGAAGGTCACGAGCAAATTGATGGGATATAAAATCTTATACCCAAGTTCGCCACCAAAAAAGCGCAGCCCCAGATAAATGACCAATAAAATGATCATTCTGATCAGCATGTTGTTCTTCATCGTCTATTAAGAGTTATTGGTGAAGAGATTTTTGATTTCAGAGGCTTCCTCTGGCTTGATGCGCCCGCTGAGCAGTAGGCGAAGCTCTCTCCTTTTCATCGCACCATCGTAGAGCTGTTGTTCTTCCCTGGTCAATGGAAGGACGGGACGGACTTTGCAAGGTTTTCTTTCCTCATCGTCCAATGCCACAAAGGTAAAATAGGCATGATTACTCATGCGATTGTTTTTGCCCTTGACATCAGCGGCAAAGACCTCCACATAAATCTCCAAAGAAGTATTAAATGCACGGGTGACACAGGCTTCGATGGTAATCACGTCACCAATATGAATGGGTTTTTGGAAGGATACGTGGTCCACAGAGGCTGTCACAACGTGTGCCTCACTGTGTTTGCCCGCACAGATACCTCCAACGATATCCATCCAACGAAGCAGATTCCCTCCCATAAGATTACCAATAGGGTTGGCATCATTGGGCATAATCATCTCCGTCATGATGGTTCTGGATTCGCTTACTTTTTTAGCTTCCTGTTCTTTCATGGATTAACAGTCATTGATTTGTGAGGGCAAAAGTAGGCTAATTTCCGCAGTCATGCAAAAGCAGTAAAGCGGGATATTAATAGCTAATTGTAGCTTTTTCAAGGACTTAGACAGGATTTTCGACCAGCGGCTAAATTTTAGAGATATATAAAGTTTTTGCCTCAAATAGTCATGGGCTATGATGTCACAAAACCTATCATCTTATGGCCCAATCCTTGTACTGAATCAAGTAAGTTTGATATAAGCCCACGAACATGTCCTTTAAACTATGATCGCTCGCATATCCACCCTAAGCATGCGAACGACGAATATCCTCGACCACTTGCGGATAAGGAATTGCCCTCCAGTTAAGGCATTTTCCATCTCGGGCATTAAGTATTCACTATACTGAAACCTTCTTGTGAACAGGATTTTCGCTGTTTCATCGTACAACAATACGGTAAAACCTAGCGAATGAGACTCTTGACTCTACGATTGTTTTATGCCATCCTTTTGGGATGGGGGCTTAGCTGTGTGGGCACAGCGTCTCTACTGGCCAATGTAGTTGCCATTAGTTATACCAATCCCGATGAACTACAGGTTTGTAGCAAGGATACTTTTTTTGTCCAAATCACCAATATCTCTGGGCTTTCACTGACTGGACTGCAGGCGCAAATTGATCTCCCAGATGGCGCCAGCTACGAATTGGGAAATTTCAGCCCCGCCAGCTTAAGCGATGTTGGCTCAACACCAGAAAGTGTCCAGCTGAGCTTACCCAATCTATCAGCGGGAGAAGTCCTGCAAATTCAAATACTCATCAGTGCAGATTGTGCTATGTATCAGGCCATCAATGCTGGACAAGTATTCCAAAATACCATCCGTATCTCTCAGCTTGGCACTAGCCTACTCAGCCTCAATACCAGCCCCTACACCGTACTCACTCCGTTACTCATCCTTACGGACATCAGCCCTCAAAACTCTGTCGCTTTTCAAGGAGATACCATCACCCGTACCATCGAAATTCAAAATACTCGCTTAGGCTCCCTCCGCCAATTTTATTTCGATAACAACAGCAGTCAAGGCGCACAAATCATTGACGTTTCGCCAGGAACTATCCTCCTCAATACAGATAGCACTTACAGTATACTTCTCCAAGACACTGACTTCCAAGCCATTGGAAATGGCGACATCATCTTTGACCACAATGAACGCATCACCATCACAGAGCGCATCATCATTAGCGATTGCAGTAATGTCTTTTCTGAATATGCGGTGACTTGGGGCTGTAATAGCGGTATTTGCCAATCAGACACTGACTTTGCCAATGCCGTGGTCGATCCAGACCTCTACGCGCCCGATCTCCAATTTACTGCCCAAACCACCTTGGATGCCTGCTATTGTGGCGATACACCTAGCCCACAGCAATTGACCCTCATCAATGAAGGCAATGCGGAAGCCCTCAATCTTCGCATCAGCATCATTAATATAGACTCCATCAGTGGTATTGACCCCAGCAGTTTTACGGGAACGATCAATGGAAATACGACGGCCTTTAGTATAGACAACACCATTTTACTGGATCAGGTCGATCTGCTTAGCTGTCTTTCACCTGTAGCTAGTTTGGAAAGTGTAGATTTGGTCTTTCCCACCATCGCTGTTGGTGATACACTCCAACTCAATTGGGAGATGTACTATTGTATACCCTACTGCAATGAACTATTCAGCGGTTGGATGTACAATTATACTTATGAAAGAAGTTGTCCTGTTGATCAGGTGGTCAATGGTATTCTTAGCCAATCCAGTAATGTCCACAGTGTAGATCATCAACTCAGTGGTGGTACCAGCATTTGGGACAGCAGCAGTATCAACCTAAGCTACCAAATTGAATCTGAGCTTTTACAATACGACTCTGGCCAATTGCTATTGAGCTTTAGCCATGATCCCTTGATGGAATGGGCGGGAAATAATAGTGACTTCAATCTAACGGGAGGGCTTAGCCCAAATAACATTAATATCGACCCAGGCAATCAGCTAGTTGAGCTCATTTACGATCTACCGCTCAATGCAGACTTGGAGGATATTGATCTACTATTTAATGTCTTTTGCACCCAACCAGTCAATAGTCCGCTTGAAGGCAGACAGGTAAGGGCGGATGCCCGCTTATTTTTGGGCAATAGCTGTAGTGATGGGCCTAATTGCGGGATCAACCTTTGCCCTGTTCAGGAAAATCTCAGTGTTCGTTGCAATTACCAAGGCAATCCAGTGGGTGATTTTTGTATCACCAATTATCGTTTGGAACGAAGCAATTTTGGTCTCCCAGATAATAATGACGACCGTATACCTGATGGTTTTGGTAGCATCAACGAAAACCTTATTCGAAAAGATCGAGCCGTCACTGGGGATACTTTGCACGAAACCATCCCCTTGGTTATGGGTAATCTGAGTCAAAGTGGCCTTACAGAAGGATATATTACTTCCAATATCAACAACAGCAATAATCCCTATAATAATGTTTGGTTGGTCAGTCCAGTGGGGATTGAGCATCAGCGGAGTCGCATTCGAATTTGGGATCAAAGCACGGGAAACAGCTATAGCTGCGAAGGTCTTTTGCCAGTTACTGACCATCGAGAAAATGGGAATTTGGATACCCTCATTCATTTTTACAACATCAGTGTTGGAAATCTGAATGCGCTAGCTTGTGGTCTGCCTAGTGGGTTTGAATATGCCTCCAGCGATTCTATTATTTTGGAAAACACCTATGTTGTCCGTCAGGGGCGCTACTATCCTGCGGATCGAGTAGATGAGATTTTTGCACTGCCTGATGCTAGTATCAGCAATGTGGCAGGCGAAGCCGCTTTTAATAGCTGTGTGCCCACAGAAGAAAGCCTGGAAATTACGGGTTTTGTACTTTCTATTGACTTACCCAGTGATTTCTCCATCTGTGATTTTTCAGATCGACAGATCACTTTGAGTCAGCAAATTAGTGGTGGGCATAATTTCTTTCCCTTTGAGTATCGCCATTTTGGTCTATGGGAAGAAGGACGCTTTTTGTTTGAAAATGCCATTAGCAGTGCGGGGACCGCTCGACCACTTGAATTCTCCAATCTATTTTATACCACCACCTACACTAG
>JBCBDH010000351.1:0-6855 GCA_038529855.1 Bacteroidota bacterium
TATTATTCACCAATAAAAACCTATTGATATGCATCGTTTTATCTATTGCATGATTTTGCTAAGCGGAGGTCTTTTGATGGCTTGCGGCAGTTCAAAGTCGAGTCTTAAAAATCAAGTACAGGAGGAAGAGCAAGTCGATTTGGGCTATACACAGACAGACAAAAAGGATTATGAGGGGGCTAGTTTGAGTCAAAAGGGGAAAATACGAGAACAGACCCTGGCGAACTATTTGCGTAAGATTCCCAACTTATTGGTCACGGGCAGTGGGAGCAATACCCAGGTGAGTATCAATGGCTTTAAGAACTCCGCCCTGATGTCTAATCAGCCACTTTTTGTATTGGATGGGGTGCGGATTGGGCATTCTTTGGCGGAAGCTTCTAATTTGGTGACGATGAGCGATGTGGCTAAGGTGACGGTTTTGCGGACGCCTAGTGAAATAGCGATGTATGGGATAGAGGGCACCAATGGGGTGATTGTGATTCGCTCTAAGAAGTAAGCGGAGATGAATGTTGAGGTTTTTCGCGATTATTGTTTGGCCAAAAAAGGGGTGACAGAGAGTTTTCCTTTTGATGAAAATACCTTGGTATTCAAGGTCATGGAGAAAATGTTTGCCTTTACAGGATTAGAGCATGAAAACTTGGTGGTGCATTTGAAATGCGATCCTCAATACAGCTTAAGCTTAAGGGAAGAGTATGCCGCTGTTCGGGCAGGAATGAATAAAAAGCATTGGAATCGAGTGGGGTTTGAGGAAGATGTGCCTGATGATTTATTGGCGCATTTGATTGATCATTCCTATGACCTGGTGGTGCAAAAATTGCGGAAGGCTGATCGGGAGATTTTGAATCAATTGTAATTTAAGGTATTGATTAGCAGATGAATATAGAAGATTTTCGCCATTATTGTTTGGCCAAAAAAGGGGTGACAGAAGAGTTTCCCTTTGATGAAATGACACTCACCTTTAAGGTAATGGGAAAGCTCTTTGCCATTACGGGGCTGGACAATGAGGTATTTGAGGTTAATCTCAAATGCGATCCAGATTATGCGATCGAACTGAGAGAGGAATATGCTGCGGTTCGACCAGGTTTTCACATGAACAAAAAGCACTGGAACACGGTTGCCTTTGAGGAAGAATTGGAGGATGATCTTCTTCGAGAACTGATTGATCACTCTTATGATCTGGTCGTCAAGAAGTTGAGAAAGGCCGATCGCGAATTGTTGAAAAATCTTTGATATGTCCGTGCAGAAAAGGGTAGATGTTTTGATCGTTGGGCAGGGCCTGGCGGGGAGCTTAGTGGCTTTCTATCTGGAAAAAGCGGGTAAGCGCGTGATGGTGGTAGATAAGCAGCACGAAGGAGCTTCCTCTAAGATAGCTGCAGGAATTGTTAATCCAATCACTGGGCGTCGCTTTGTAAAAAGCTGGATGATCGATGAACTGCTGCCAGTAGCCCGTGTTTGCTATCGGGAATTGGAGGAATCCCTAGGGGTGAAATTGCTTTATCAGCGATCAATTTATCGCCTATTGGATAGTCCCGCTGAAGATAATGAATGGCAAAGTCGCAGTGGGGCCGCTCCCTTGGCGCCATACATTGGTACGGCCTCTGATGAAGACCGCGTTCAAGCCATCGTTCAAGATCATTACGGAATCTGTGAAGTGAAGGGCATACAAGTCGACTTACCGCTGCTCATCGAAAGCTATAAACAGTATCTACAAGATAAACAGGCGCTTCTTCTAGAAAATTTTGATTATTCAGCGCTCATCCCTAAGGAAAATGGTTTTGAGTATGGCAATATCCACTGTTCTTCTGTTATTTTCTGTGAGGGGCACCAAGCCCGTCAAAATCCTTGGTTTAGCTATTTGCCCTTTGTGCTTACAAAAGGAGAGGTTTTCTATCTTGACCTTCCGCAGCATACAAGTGAGCACATCCTGAAAAGGAAAGTCATGCTGGCGCCCATGTCCAATGGACAATATTGGTTGGGTGCCAATTATGAGTGGACTCCTCAAGATGATTTACCCACCGAAAAAGGTCGACAAGAATTAGAAGAAAAACTAAAGGCTTTACTCCATCTTCCCTATCAAATCCATACCCATACGGCGGCTATTCGGCCTACGGTGAAAGACCGTCGCCCTTTCTTGGGAGAACACACTGAGGAAAAAGGAATGTATATCTTTAATGGATTGGGAACAAAAGGCGTCTCTCTTGGGCCTTACTGGGCAAGGCATTTTTGCAGGTGGTTAATAGGTAAAGAAGAGTTAGCTCGGGAGGTCGATATTCGACGTTTTAACCAAGAGTAGACGCGTTCAAATTCTTTGATGGGCAAGCTAAAGAGAAAAGAGGAGTTGCTGGCCAAAGAACTCCTACTTTTCTAATAGCTTTGTATGGGAAATCTGGCCATAGCTTTATAGTTCGTTGGTATGCTTCATATGATTACAAATTTAAGCCTAGGATCAGATGAAATAAAGTACAATTTGAGCGATAAATAATAAATAAATTAGTATTTATTTTTTATTAGTCATTGATTATCAGTTGATAAAGTTGTAAGTTGGTAACAAAAATGCCTAGGCCAAAAGTATTTTTACTTCTTGATCAGCTTTCTTCCCAACAAATCAAAAGATTTGATCTATTCCTAAAGTCCCCTTATATCAATTCTAACAAAAAACTTCCTGACCTGCTCAAAGCACAGGGCCTAAAGGAGGAAGACCTCAAAACCTTGCACCGCATCGTCTATCCCAAAGAAGTCTACAATAAACAAATGTTCAAAAACAGATTGAGTCAGTTGATGAAAGCCTACAAACAGTTTTTGGCCATTGAGCTTGTGTTGGAAAGACCTCGTGTATCCAATGCGCTGGCCAGGGAAAAGGTAAAGGAGATGGGGCTACAGGAGTCGATCAATCTCGATAAACAATCCATTGGCTTTGATCAAGTCCTCAACCATAGCCACTTTACGCTGCGGTTTAATGAAGCCGTTAGCTATGAAGAGATTAATCCAATGAAGGGAGGCAAAATGGACCTGGCCTTTGCCTATAATGCCTTGGAAAAATACTACTTGTATGTAGAGGCAACCAGTTTTAGCACGAAAGTCAACTTATTATTTAACTATGTCTACTTTCAGCGTAAGTATCCTATGGAATTTAAGTCGCCAGTTTTTGAAGCAGCTTTAAAAAACTTTAAAGTCCCCGTCGGACTTGAAAACACGCTGCTTGCTCAACTCTACGACCATGCCTTTCGCTTAGCGGTCCATCCCAATGAAGCAGATTATCAAAGCTTAAAAACCCACTGCTTTGATCAACTTGACCAATTGCACATCGATCATATGGAGGTCTTTCTTTCTATATTGGGAAATTACTGTGTGGCAAATATTAACAAAGGGGAATCCAGATTCTACGAAGGGCTGTATGATATTTATTTTATTCGCTTAAAACACAGCAAAAGTAATAATCTGTCCTATGCCATTGTCTTTAGCTTTACCGCTATTGGCTGCAAGGTGGGTAAAATAGAGGAAGTATCTGACTATCTCGACAGGATCGAAACGAGGCTGGAAAGTTCTACCTATTCTTTTTGTAAAGCGCTTATTTTGTATTATTCTGAACAATATCAGGCATCTCTGCTTTCTTTGAATCAGGTCAATTTTAAATCAGAGGTTTATCAAATTAATGTCAAACATCTCATCATCAAAACCCTCTTTGCCCTAGAGGAATACGAACCTGCTATTGATCAAATCGAATCCTTACGCATATTTTTGATTCGAACCAAAGAACTGTCCTCTGTGCGCAAAAAGAACAATGGCAATTTTCTCAAATACTTCAAAAAGATCATCAAGCTCATTCGCAAGGCAGAAATTGATCGCCAGGCCAATTATTATGATCGGTATGAGGACTTAAAACGGGAGCTTCAAGTTAGTACCAACATAATAGATAAATCCTATCTAATAAAACTACTGGATACCGCTATGACCAAGTAGCCTGCCAGCCTTCAATGCGCTTTTAGCCATCTGACCCAAGCGATCTTTCGCCTCAAATCTTCTTTATCTCTTTGATCAATAGCTGATTCAATCGTTTTGAACAGAGGCGTCTGCTTGGGATTGTACTTAAAAAGGTGATAGCTTTTTAAAAGCTCATTGATCGAGGCGAAGACATAGTCGTCTCGTAAGTCATACTGATCTTTGAGACCCGCTATGAGGTATTGCTCCAAGGCTTCTAGTTGATAAGCTCTGTGATTGCTTGGATTACTATTTTCGGATAGGTGATAGGGGAGATTGTACAAAGCTCTGGCCAACATAAGGTGGCCGTCCTCTTCTGCAAATGTCTCAATAAAAATGCGCATTTGCTCAAAGTCCTCGTTTTTCCTCAACCAGCTATAGCTAAAATAAGCCTCCCTGGCGCGATAGCTATTGCTGAGTACTTTTAGTAACCATTGTTGGGTGGGACGATTGCTGGGGTCTAGCAAACTGTTTTTGATGCTTGGGTTGCGAAGACAGTGCTTGAATTTATCCTTGGCGGCTTCCAAATCCCGCTTGTCCAAATCGCTTTTAATCTGCTGGGCCAATTCATCGAGTGTGATGGACTTTTCACTGGGAAAAATGGCCTTGGGGGGTGCATTTAATGCTTTTAAGGGTTGGGCTGGAGAAGTTGTAGCTGGTAGCGCTTGTTCGATACTGGCAAAAAGGGCTTGATGTGCATCAACATTTTGTCTTTGAAGGGATAGATAATTAACCAAAGATATGCCTATTAAAAATACCAAAACAAGGGACCAAGTTCTAATGGAGCGGGCATTGGGAAAAAAGGATTTAGGACCAAGCGCTTCTTTAGGGGCATAATCCACTTGGAACTGGCGGATCTGATGGTACTCACAATTGGGATTACCACATTGATAAGCAATGATGCTATACTGAGGGCTGATTGGAATTTCTTGGGAGCGTATGATGTCTTGACAAGCTAGGTTGGGGCAGGCGATGTGTTTTTCCTCTAGTATCGCATCCTCTAAGTGGCGTCTAAAGTCGTTTTGTTGTTTAGGCATTTGTGGGCGTTTTACTGGCGGCCCTTCTGTAGGTTTTCCGTTTGGTCTTGTATGTTTGTGTTGCTTTAAGTTAAGGAATTCGTGTTAAAAAACCGTTAAAACAAATAAAGTTTTATCCAAATATCTGAGGAAGCGCATCTGCTTAATTGACTAGTTTTGTCTAACAGTATTATGTCGTTGGATTTCTTTATCTTGAATCCAGATTCCGAGGTCAGACGACCAAAAATCAGTTGATTATGAATAAATCTTTGCTCTTCTTTTTGAGCGCTTTCTTTATGTTTTTGGCACTCTCTAGCCATTCTCAAAAAGGACAACCCCTCGCTATGGATCGAACCAATGCAAAAAGCCCCTATGCCGCTCAATGGAAAACCATTGATTCCCTGGAAAATGAAGGGCTGCCCAAATCAGCCTATGCCGCATTGCAAAAACTGATCGAACAAATTGATCGGGAAAAGGAACCCGCAGAATGCATCAAGGCATTGATCTATCGAGCAAAGTACTTAAATGCTTTGGAAGAAGATGGCATGGTGGTCGCCATTGAGGATTTGCAAAAGGAATTGGCGCAGAGCCAATTTCCTATAAAACCCGTCCTACAGTCTTTGATAGCGGAGCTGTATACCAATTATCGAAATGGCTATTTCATTTTGGTTTCTGATCGCACACAAACGACGGATGAATTTGTCAAAACCGACCTTAGAACCTGGGATTTAAGCGATTTTATTGAGGAAAGCAATCGACTTTACTGGGCATCGCTGTCTGATGAACGCATTAAAGATGTTCCCATTGAGCTTTTTAATGAGCTGATGGAGTTTGGAAGGTATAATGAAGGAGTCCGTCCCACACTTTTCGATTTTTTGGCCCATCGCGCCATGAAGCATTTTATGGATGGATACAGCTATTTGACGGAGCCCAATTATAAATTTGAAATTGATCAGCCTGTTTATTTTTCTTCTGCTACTACTTTTATCGACCATACCGTTCAAACCAAAGATACCAGCTCAGGCTATTATAAGGCATTATTACTGTACCAGCAGCTACTCGATTTTCATATCAAAAGTGCTAATGAAAAGGCCCGCATCATTGTTGATATTGACCGATTAAAATTTGTTCGTCAATATGGAACACTGGACAATAAAAATGAGCTGTACCTGAAAGCCCTGCTCGCCCTGCGCGAAGAGATCAAGGATAACCCAGATGTAACGGAGATCATTTTTGCCATTGCTGAGCACTATAAAACCTGGGGGAGTATAGAAGGTCAAAAGGACCCATCTGTGGCTCAAATGGATTGGAAATTGGCTGTTGACCTTTGCCAATCGGCCATTGATCAATATCCAGATACCCGTGGTACCAAGGCTTGTCGCAGACTGATGGCGGAAATTCAACAAAAAAACCTCAGCTTGAGTGCGGCCAATGTCCAGCCTTCCAACACGCCTATCTTGGCTGCTTTATACTATCGGAATATTCCCAAGGTATACCTACGAGTGATAAGAATTGACGAACGTACTCGCCAGGCGCTTTTGCCCAAAACGGAAAAAGATCAACTCGATTTTTATAGAAATGCGAAAGTACTTCAATCCTGGAGCTTAGATTTACCACAAACAGAGGATTATCATCCTCATCATACAGAAATTAAAATTGATACCCTTCCGCTAGGTCAATACATGGTGCTTTTATCTGATCATCCAGATTTTAGCCTTGATCGACAATTCTTTTTTAATTACTTACCCATTTGGATTTCTGATCTAGCCTTCTGGAATGGTCGAGGCGCTGATTATAATGCAGATATCATGGTGACCGATCGAACTGCTTGAACGCCATCTAAGGGCGCCCCTGTAGTTCG
>JBCBDH010000352.1:0-6826 GCA_038529855.1 Bacteroidota bacterium
TACCCCAAGTCTGCGTGATAAGATCACTTACGAAACCAGCAATGGTGAAGTCACTCGAATACTACGCGATGTAGCTAATCAGACCGTAGAACTTACCTACAAGCAATTGAAAGAACGCGTCGATGAAATGGGTGTTGTACAACCTAACGTATCATTGGACGCTAGCCGCGATTTAATCCTGGTAGAACTACCTGGCATTAGCAACCCTGAAAGAGCGCGTAAATTCTTGGAAACAACGGCCAAACTCGAGTTTTGGAACGTCTATCGAATTTCCGACCCTGGCGTTGCTCAATTTTTTGTCAATGCAGACAAGAAATTGGCGAAACTATCAGAAGGAGATACTTCTCTATTGGCAGAAGAATCCAAAGTACTGTTGGATACGGTTTACGAACCAGTTTACGATACACTGGGTAATGTCATTGACTCTAATCTAGTTGTCAATGAAGTAACGCCAAGCGATGATCCATTTGCGAATGCTGGACCACTTTTCGATGTATTGCAATTCAATCAATCTGGTTTGATGGGACTGGCGCCAATTGGTGCCGCGGAAAAGAACCAGATTCCATCTATCAATAAGATGCTACAGCGGGATGAGATCAAATCGCTCTTCCCTAAGGATATGTCGCTTCATTGGGCACAAAAGCCTCGAAAGGACTACCAGAATAATGGGGAGTTGACAAAGGAGTACATCCTCTATGCCATCAAGCGAAATAAAGGAAGTGAGAAGGCACCTCTGGAAGGTGACCTCGTTACAGATGCCAGCTCCAATCCTGACCCTCAAAGCGGTCAGGTAGAGGTATTGCTGCGAATGAATAGTAAAGGAGCCAAGATTTGGGGGGATATGACCACCAAAGCGGCTCAGGATAATAATCGCGAAATCGCCATCTTACTGGACGGCAAGGTCGTTTCTGCACCAGGTGTTCAAAGTGCTATTTTAAATGGTAGTTCTTCTATAACTGGTGATTTCTCCATTCAGGAGGCAGATGACTTGGCGAAGATTCTCCAAATTGGTAAACTTCCAGCAAAAATCGACATCATTCAGGAAGATTTAATTGGTCCTTACTTAGGTCAGGAGAATATTGATCGTTCGATCAATTCTCTATTGATCGGTTTTGGTTTGGTCTTCCTATTTATGATCCTCTATTATGGTGGTGCAGGTATCATTTCTATCCTGGCGCTGTTTATGAACATCTTCTTCATATTTGGTGCTTTGGCCTCTTATGGTACTGTTCTGACGCTTCCTGGTATTGCGGGTATCGTATTGACCATTGGTATGGCGGTGGATGCCAACGTAATCATCTACGAGCGGATTAGGGAAGAACTGCGAGAAGGAAAGACGCTGCTGGCTTCGATATCTGATGGATTTAAACACTCCTACTCGGCCATTATTGATGCCAACGTAACGACCATCCTAACGGCCTTTGTATTGGCTTATTTTGGATTAGGACCAATCAAGGGCTTTGCAGTCGTTTTGATTATCGGTGTGCTTTCCTCTTTATTTACTGCTGTATTGATCGGTCGATTGATGATCGATTGGTGGACTGGTAAGGATAGAGATTTGACATTCTGGACTAGTTTCTCCAAAGATGCCTTCACTGGTTTGACTATTGACTGGTTGGGTAAGCGAAAGATCGCTTATGTCATCTCTGGTATTATCATCGCTATGGGTGTAGCTTCCTTTGTGACAAGAGGCTTTGAATTAGGCGTCGACTTCAAGGGGGGATATTCCTATAATATCCAGTTTGAGGAAGGCCAGACCGTAGACGCAGATAATATCCGTGCATCTTTGGCTTCAGCCGAAGTATTTGGCACAGAACCTATCGTAAAAGAAGTAAGTACTGCCAATACCTATAATGTAACGACCAGTTACTTGATCAACAGTGATCTTGATGGTGCTACAGATACGGTCATGACCAAACTATACAAAGGTATCAATGCCAGTATGGGAGGTAGTATCAATTACGAAGAATTTAAATCACCTGATGGTACAGGTATTCACGTGGTGAGCTCTAGTAAGGTTGGACCAACGATTGCCGACGATATCAAGAGTAGTGCAGTAAAAGCGACTATTTTTGCGCTATTGCTGATTTTCCTCTACATCTTTATTCGTTTCAATAAGTGGCAATACAGTATGGGGGCCGTTGCTGCCCTATTCCACGATACTTTGGTGGTTTTGGGTATCTTCTCCATTTTCCATGGTATTTTACCTTTCTCTATGGAGATCAACCAAGCCTTTATTGCAGCCATCCTTACAGTGATTGGTTATTCGATCAACGATACCGTGGTTGTATTTGACCGAGTGCGGGAGTTTATGAATAACTACAGTAAGAATACCAAGGAAGAAGTGATCAATATGGCGATCAACAGTACGATTTCTCGTACGGTGATTACCTCTTTAACCACTTTGTTCGTTGTCGCTATCTTGTTGGTATTTGGTGGAACCAGTATTCGCGGGTTTGCCTTTGCATTGGTCGTAGGTATTATTGTTGGTACCTATTCCTCTGTCTTTGTGGCTACACCGATCATGTCTGACCTTTCAGACGATCTGAAACCCAAGGAAACGAAGAAGAAAAGCTTTTCCAGAGCGGCCAGTAGTGCCAAGTAAGCGATGGATAAAGCTTTAAGATATACGAATGATCCCCATCAGCTGAGCTGATGGGGATTTTTCATTTAGTAAAAATGATATTTTTTAATATATTTTATATCTCATTTTGGCATCAAAATTGTTAGGATAGAGATGTAAGTTTTGGTTAAAAAATTGTAAGATTCGTTTCCTAGCCCGTGCCTTGTCATCGGGCTTTTTTTATGCCCCATACTGTCGACTTTGTCCTGTTCTGCGCTTTTTTTGTGCAACAATATTTTTTTGCGGAGCGTTAGAAATTTGTAGCTTGCCATCAAACACCAAAACAAACCGCTCAAGCATGAGGATATCTTCAAATTCCCTTTCTTTTCTTCTCACTGCCTTACTGATTGCTTCCTGCACCTTTGTTCAAAAGGTTCGCGATGGCCACACGGCCTTTGATCGAATGCAATATGCCGTTGCCGCGGATATGCTTAAAAAGGAGTACACGAAGACTAAAAGTCGAGTTGAAAAGGGTAAAATCGCCTACAAGATTGGGGAATCCTATCGCCGAATGAATCAGAGTGAAAATGCCATTGACTGGTATCTCATCGCCTATGATAACCAATATGGGACCGATGCGCTTAAGGAATACGCCTATGCGCTGAAAAGAAGCCAGCGCTATGAAGAGGCCAAAGATGCCTTCAAGAATCTGGGTATTGAAATAGGGAGTCCCTATGAGTACCGACGAGAGATAACGGCTTGCCAGCAGGCCATAGATTGGAAGGAAGGTGCCAAGAATAGTCCTTTCGCCATTGAACTGGCGGCTTTTAATACGGCGGATGCGGATTATTCACCTACGCTGTACGAGAATGGTCAATTGCTCATTACCTCCGATCGCTCGATGAGCGTAGGCGAAGAGGTGTATAATTGGACGGGGAACAATTTTTCCGATATTTTCCTAGTGAATCCACAAAATAATACAGTTAGCCCTTTCGAAAATAATATCAATACCCCCAATAACGAGGGAACAATAGCTTTTAATGAAGATTTTACAGAAATGTATTTTACCCGCTGCTACACAGAAGGAAAAAATACAGATGACTACTGTAAGATCATGGTCAGCCGAAAGGAGGGCGATAGCTGGACGGCTCCCGTCATTTTGCCCTTTGTAGAAGAGGGAGTCAATTATGGTCATCCTTGTTTGTCTCCAGATGGTGCTACGCTGTACTTCTCTTCAAATCACCCTGATGGCTGGGGAGAATATGATTTGTATACCTCAGAGCGTACTCCAGATGGCTGGGATATCCCTCAGTTGATGAGTAGGTCGATTAATACAATTGGCAATGAAAAATTCCCTTTCCTAGATGGCGACACCTTGTATTTTGCCTCTGACCACCATACGGGTATGGGGGGCTTGGATATTTTCAGAAGCTATAAAATGGGCAATGGCAATTGGAGCCCCGTCCACAATCTCAAACCTCCCATCAATTCTGGTGGTGATGATTTTGGATACATCATTGATCGCAAAAGTCCACGAGAAGCAGACGTCCTACAAGTTGGCTATTTTAGCTCTACCCGCAGCTTAGGTGCTGGAAGTGATGATATCTACCGATTTGAAAGGAGATTACCACCGCCACCGCCACCAGTAGATACGACTGTAGCGCCAGAGCCTATTGTCTACAAGATGATCCTGGATGGCTATGTTTTAGAAAAAATCTACCAAATCGCTGATAATCCCAATACCAAAGTACTTGGCAGGAAGCCACTGTCTGAATCCAAAGTCGATATCCGTATTGGCGATAAGAAGAAGACCGTAACGGTAGGTAGCGATGGCTTCTTTAGCCTTGAGCTGGAAGAGGAAACGGATTATGATTTCTTCGCCTCTCATCCTGGCTATCTGAATAATAGTGAGCGCTTTTCTACTAAAGGGGTTGGTAAAGATCCCAATAATCCAATCCTAAAATTTGAGCTAGAAATTGTCTTGGATAAAATCTATACCAATCGAGAAATCACATTGGAAAACATCTACTACGATTTTGATGATTGGAAAATCCGCTTAGATGCTGAACCTGCATTGAATGAATTAGCCACCGTACTCCAACAAAACCCAGCTATTCGCATACAGTTGTCCTCCCATACGGACTGTCGTGGACGGACCAATTATAATGAAACGCTGTCTCAACGACGGGCTCAATCCGCTGTTGACTATTTGATCACCAAAGGCGTAAGCCCAGAGCGCCTAACCGCAAAGGGCTACGGAGAAGATGTACCAGAAGCAGATTGTGTATGTGGCCGCTGTACAGAAGAGGAGCATCAGACCAATCGTCGAACTACTTTCAAAGTGCTCGAATAAATGGTTTGACTTAGGCAATTAGTAGATTACTGGAAAGGCAACTTACCCAAATCCACATTACCCCCAGAAAGGATAATTCCCACTTTTTGTCCAGCAAAAGCTTCTTTTTCTCTAAGCAAGGCAGCTAAGGGAACAGAGCAGGAAGGCTCAATGATGATCTTCATTCGCTCCCAAATCAATCGCATAGCTGAAATAATTTCTGCTTCCTCTACGCGTATGATGCGACCTACGTATTGCTGAATAATGGGGAAATTAATATCTCCAAGATTGGTTCGCAGCCCATCAGCAATGGTAGCGGTCTGATCATTGTATTCAATTTTACCGCTTTGTAAAGAGCGATAAGCATCATCGACCATAAAAGGTTCTCCACCGATGGTTTTGCATTGATCTGACCAAAAATGCGCAGCCAGGCTCGTTCCAGCCACTAATCCACCTCCACCTATCGGTGTCATCACTAGGTCTAGATCAGGGTGATCTTCCAGCAGTTCAATACAAGCGGTTCCCATTCCAAGAATAACTGGAAGTTGATTAGAGGGATGCAATAAAGTTGCCCCTGTTTCCGCTGCGATCTGTCGAGCCGTTTGCTCGCGGGCCTGAATGGTAGGTTCGCATTCGATGATTTCGCCACCATAGGTTCTCACCCCTGCTTTTTTTACTTCTGGTGCATTGGAAGGCATGACGATGTAAGCTTTGATCCCAAGGCTTTGAGCGGCTAGCGAAACAGCTTGGGCAAAATTTCCAGAGGAATGAGTAACCACTCCCCTAGCCCTTTCTTCATCGCTTAGGCTAAGAACGGCATAGGTGGCTCCTCGCATCTTAAAAGCCCCCATCCTCTGAAAGTTTTCACACTTGAAATACAGAGAAGCACCAGCGATCTCATTGATTAGACGGGAGGTCATGACTGGTGTTCGATGGATATAAGGCTTAATGGTTTCATGGCATTTAATCAGGGCCTCTTTGGTCATTGCGCTGAACTTTAGATGAGTACTTGAAAGGTATTGGAGATACAAACGAAAAATAACCTTTTTAGCCCATTCAAAAAACCTTTTGATTTAAAAAACTCAGTCCGCTTTTACCGCTTCGCGCTTCGCACTCAATTGCTTCCACACGCGCTCTGCCTGTTGCATGTGACGCTCATTATGATAGATAACAACTCTAAAGGTATCGCCCAGTCGAAGTCGAATCCAATTGGAGATGGTAATGCCAGTCTTCACCCTACTGAGGTCAACATTTTTAGCAAGTTCCAATAACTCCAATATGCGATCCTGCTGTTTCAGAAAACGATCAATAGTAGTAAGTGGGAGCTGGCTTTTAGAAGGGTCCTTATCATCAAAGGTCTTTATTTTACTAATCGAACCATCTGCTTTGGGAAGCATCATTTTGGCAAAGTAATTCCCCAACCAACCACTTCTAAAGATCGTGGCAGCAGGGGATTGATCACTTTTAAGAATTTGCTTTTCGATCTCAACGAGGTAAAAATCGCCGTATAAATTGAGATGTTCCAAACATTCAAGGATATTCCAAGCACCTGGGCTAGCTTTGAACTGAAGGCCCTTTTCATCCAGCACCTTAAATTGCTCGGCTCTTTGAATAATACTATGGGTCATCTGTGTCAAATCCCCTAATAATTCATTTCTTGATGTTTTCATTTGAATAGAAATTGATTTGAATGCAAGATCAATGGAATGCCCATTAAATTCATTGATTCAAATCAAGATTTCTGGATTGTACTAAACGTCTTCAGAGTCGCATGAAGATAAGAAGCGAAGTACACCACTTGGATAAACGGCTGGATATCTCTACTGGCGCTAAGCCCTTTGTCCTTTTTATTCCTTCAGCACAAATTCATAGCGATTGCGTTCAAAACGCTCTTTACGATGATCAAAGAAGTAGAAATAGAGGGTAAAGAG
>JBCBDH010000353.1:0-6811 GCA_038529855.1 Bacteroidota bacterium
ATAAGGTCAATACCTTTACACTTACTTTCGATCAGCCTTTTATTTTGGATGATAATTTTACCCGATATACCTGATCCCGAAACAAATTGACCAATCGATGCAGCTGTAAGGAAAAATTATCATCCAAAATAAAAGGCTGATCGAAAGTAAGTGTAAAGGTATTGACCTTATGACGACTACCTTTGGCAGCTGGATTTGGATGGTGTGCCAAATCAGGCCGTTGGCTAATCGTCTCCAATCTGCTTTCAAAAGAGGCAATATCACCAAGCCTTCTATCTAGAATTTGAGAGATGGGAAAACGGCCATTATCCCCACTAAGGATAAGCGCATGAGGATTGATCGCCTGCATTCGAGCGGTTAATTCTGGTAAATAGGCTTCGCTGACGGTATCCGCTTTATTGAGCAAAATCACATCCGCCATGACGATTTGTCGCAGCGCTTCTTCCGTTTCTTCCAGCCAATCTTCTACTAAGCCCGCATCCACTACGCAAATCACCTGTTCCAATTGAAAAAAGCGTTCTACCATGCGATCTGCCAAGAAAACTTGTACAATAGAACTGGGGTCTGCTACCCCTGTCGTTTCTATGACCAAACGATCATATTTATCTTGTTTAGCACTTGCTACCTCCAAAGCATCCAGTAACTCACCAGACAAAGAGCAACACAAGCAGCCTGCCGTAAGCTCGACTACCTCTTCTATTCCTGGTTCAACAAGAGCGCCATCCACATTGCACTTCCCAACTTCATTTTCAATAACAAGCATACGCTCTGAGCTTCGCTCACGGATAAGATGATTGAGAAAGGTCGTTTTTCCAGATCCTAAAAAACCGGTAATTAAAGTTACTTTCTTCATGTCTGTTTAAATTGTTTTGGCTGTGTCATACAGTAGATAGAACAAAATATCTCCTATTTTGATGCAACCAAGTTGCAAATATAGTCAATACATTTGTTGGTGCAACTAAGTTGCATTAAATTTATGTCATGGGAATAATCAGAAAGACAAAATCGGTCAAAACATTGCTCGAGTTGTTTAAAAAAACTAATAATGCTATTTCAGTAGTAGAATTGGTAGAACAGCTTCATCAGGAGATGAACAAGAGTACGGTGTACCGTATTCTGGAGCGCTTGGAAGACGAAGGTATGCTGCATTCTTTTAGGGGAAAGGATGGCTTAAAGTGGTATGCTCATGGTGAAATGTGTTCATCCTTACATCACTTAGGGACACACCCTCATTTCCAATGTCGCGATTGTGGCAAAATAACCTGTCTATCTATTGATATAACGATTCCTTACGTTTCCAACTATAAAATAGATGCTGCTGAGCTGCTACTGATTGGACAATGCAAGGAATGTCGTTCTTAGCATTATTTTGAGTTTTACGATAATCAACCCGTCACTCCTTCATTTGGGACCCCAAACCACTTTCCTGTTGATATATTTTATTGAAAAGCATAGGCTCTCTGAACAGGCCACTCGTCCTCATAGCCTCGCTTCCACTTTTGGGTAGCCAATTCCTCGGTTGTTGCAAGGCAAGCATTGAGTTCTGACCTAATTTGTTTTTCGTCCATATCTTGGCCTATAAATACAATTTCATTCTTTCTATCACCAAAGGTCTTGTCCCAGCCAGATTCAATATGCTTTTGATTTTCTTTAAACATCTGGTATTGCATACGTTTTTCATAAGGCATACTGCTCCACCAAACTCCTGCACTGTCTGATTGGAGGGATCCACCTGCCTGGCCCCAGACCAAAGCTTGGGCAGGGCGAGAAGCCAACCAAAATAAGCCCTTGCTGCGAATAATAGTCCGTGGGAATTTGTGTTGGACATAATCCCAAAATCGGACTGGATCAAGTGGTTTATTACTGCGATAGACAAATGAACTGATGCCATATTCCTCTGTTTCTGGGGTATGTTCGTCTTTATTTAGTTCTTCTATCCACCCTGCACTCTGTTCTGCTTCTTCAAAATCGAACAAGCCCGTATTCAAAATTTCTTTGGGAGCTACCTTGCTGTAGCTGGACTCAATAACTCGTGCAGATGGATTTAGCTTGCGGATAGCTGCTTTGAGTACGCCTAAATGTTCAGCTGTGACCAAGTCTGTTTTGTTTAAGATGATCACATTGGCAAATTCGATTTGGTCGGTGAGTAGATCGACTATTGTTCGATGGTCCCCTTCCATATCGGTCAGTTCTCTGTCCATCAAAGTCTCGAAGCTCCCAAAATCCTTAAAGAAGTTGAAGGTGTCTACTACCGTGACCATGGTGTCAATGTAGCTGAATTTGGAGAGGTCAATACCATTTTCTTCATCTATAAAAGAGAAAGTCTGGGCAACGGGAACAGGTTCGCTAATTCCTGTACTTTCGATGAGCAAATAGTCAAAGCGATCTTCTTTTGCCAAGCGCTCTACTTCAATCATCAGATCCTCTCGAAGGGTACAACAAATACAGCCGTTGCTCATTTCAACGAGTTTTTCTTCTGTACGAGATAGGGTATTTTCACTTTTCACCAACTCAGCATCGACATTTACTTCGCTCATATCATTTACAATGACAGCTACTTTTAAGCCTTCTTTGTTGTGTAGAATGTGATTGAGCAGGGTCGTTTTTCCTGCTCCAAGAAAACCGCTTAAAACGGTTACAGGGAGTTTTTTCTGCGTAATCATGATTTTTCTGCTTAATTTCTACAAAAATAAGTAAATAATTTCTTTAATGCGACTTAGTTGCATTAATTTCTGGGCAATGGATAACTAAAGACTGCGATGCTGTCTAGTAGGGCAGATGCAATATAACAGCTGTAGATGAAGAATGGGGGTTTTCTTTACTTTTGCTTCTACAAAAAAAGAAACAAATGGCAAAAATTGGAATTATCAATGTATCCGACAGAGCCTCCAAAGGCATTTATGAAGACATTCCAGGGAAGGCGGTGGTCGCTACTTTGAAGGCATACCTGATTAGCGATTGGGAACATGTCTATGCGGTCATTCCTGATGAGCAAGATCAAATTGCTGCAAAGATGATAGAGATGGCAGATGAAGAAGGCTGCTGCCTGATTATTACAACTGGAGGTACTGGCCCTGCAGTGAGAGATGTGACACCAGAGGCAACGGAGCAGGTCTGTCAAAAGATGATGCCAGGTTTTGGTGAGCAAATGCGGCGGGTGAGTTTGCAATATGTGCCTACGGCTATCCTCTCCAGGCAAACAGCTGGTATTCGAAATCAAAGCTTGATTGTGAATTTACCTGGTAAGCCAAAAGCGATTCGCGAATGTCTGGATGCTGTCTTTCCAGCGATCCCTTATTGCATTGATTTGATCGAGGGACCTTATCTAGAAGCTAATGAGGAGGTAATAAAGGTATTCCGCCCCAAATCAGCTATTCGAAAAAAGGGGAGCGAGTAGCACTCTGGATGACCGCGTTCAGTAATAAAAGAGAAGAACAAATCAGACAAAGAAGAATATGATAAAATAATAGGTTTCAACCTAATTGTCAAAAAGATGTTATATTTTCTATACTCCATTGACAGCAAGGCTCAATATGGCTAATTTTAGCGCGACTATATTATTTTTTCACAACAATTTTTAAAGCAATCATTATGAAAAGATTGAGTTTAGATGCCTTTAAGGCAAAAGTAAGCAAGGACGAGTCCAATGTTGCGGACTTGGTTGGTGGTATCTTGGGTCACTGTCATCACGTTGATGGCGCTGTAGAAGGTACTAAAGCCCACCAAGGCAGACCTCAGTAAACTTTGGATTAACTTGTTAATCTCAAATTAAATCGAGGGAATTCTAACTACAATTAATATTTAGTTAGAATTCTTTTGTTTAACAAAGGCTATGAACCCATTTTAGGTATGTTTAATAGAGAAAAATACACCCTTGGAGAGGTACCTGTTTATATCAATCAATCAACACTCCCCAATTACATTGCTGAATCCTATCTACTGTTAAAAGCTCATTACAGCCACTTAAAAACTAGCCAAGCCCGCTTCGCTCAATTTGAGGAACAGAAAAGGGCAGCTTTTTTTAGTAGTTTGAAACAGGCCCTAACAAGGAATGCACAAAATCTTGAGCCCATTCTGGCTTTGTTAAAGCAGCATCTCACTGTGGAGGCATTAGATAGCGTTCACATCAATCCCAATGATGATGAAGTACAATTGATCCTCAAAGACTTTTCCTACATGCGGAGGGATTGGACCTATCTGCCATCAGGAGAAAGACAGTTGTCCATTATCAATGATCAGCTTAAAAAAGAGCTCGCAGCTATTGACGTAGAGAAGAGGACGGCGCTTTTCTTGGGTTGTGGTGTAGGCAGATTGGCTATGGATTTTATCGAGCCCTATCAAAAGGTTTTCGCGACGGATAAATCCTTTTCCATGATCTGGCATATTCAAGAGCTGATCAAGGGAAGGGCTTTTACTTTTTACAATCCCAGGACGCGAAATATTCAAAGTATCGCCAATGCAGCTCAGGAATATAAGGGGCAAATCCCTGCTGAGGTATTGGATAAAGTCAATGCAGATAGTTTTGGCTGTTTTGTTTCAGATGTATTGGACTTACCCCTTGTCAATCAAAGCCAGGATGCCGTTTTTTCCATCTATTTTTCAGATGTCGTGGCGCTTAAACTTTGGTTTGGGGAAATTGATCGAGTATTGACGGATAATGGTCTTTTTATCCATTTTGGGCCCTTGGATTATTTCTTTGGTGATATTCGAGAGATGTTGACCGCAGAAGAATTTAGGCAGTTTTTTGAAGCAAAGGGCTACCGCACCTTAGTTGATAGAGTTGTCGAAGCCCCTCATTTGGATGATCCCAATTCCAATTCCCTCAAAGGCTATAGAAACTGGTTTTTTATTGCCCAAAAGCAAACAGTAGAACGTCCGTCTTTTGCGATTAATCAAGATAGTATACTGTATATCAAAAAACCTATTCCCTACAGAAGGGAAGGTCTACTGCAGCATGGTGAGCAAGAAACTGATGTCATCCTAGGTCTTCCTCAGGGCGAATTTGAAGGAGCGGGAGCGGTCATGGTCATCCTGCAATTCGTAGATGGAAAAAATACCTTTGCCCAGATTATTGAGCAATTGAATGTGGCAGGATATACCGTTGACGACCCAACAGAAATCAGGGACTTACTACTGTCATTTTTATATCAAGGCGTTCTTGAAATTATTGAATAGTTGGGAAGGAGCTATTTGATCGCTAGGAAGCCTTCAAAACAGACGTATTTCATAATAGACATAACATCCACAAAACCCGCTCTTTTCATTAGATCGACATTGCCTTGTGTAGAAAAGGGCTCCAATACGCCTTTAAGGCTTTTAGATTTGGAGATGATTTCGTCAGAGCTGTAGCCCTGTCCAATTTTGTATTCTGTATAAAGTGAGGTAGCAATATCCTGAAAACGGGCATCTTTGGCCCTTACTTTTTCGAATAGCAAAAAGGCACCGCCCCAGTTGAGGGATTTGTAAATTTTATCAAATACCAATTGCCGTACCTTAGGTGGAATAAACTGGATGGTATAATAAGAAATGATTAGGTCACAAGATTCTAATTCAGCTGAGACAATGTCTTGATGAATGAATTGCGCTCTGGGTGTCTTGCCGTATTTTCCCTTGGCATATTCTACCATATCTGGCTCGATATCCATACCAATGACCTTGACCTTTTTATCGCTATTTCGTTGGGCAATCTGACTAGACAGCAGTCCTGTCGAACAACCAATCTCATAGCAAAGGGAATGATCGTGCAGAAAAAAATCAGTTAATTCCAGGATGAGTTGATGGCCTTCCTTATACAAGGGGACCGATTTGCATACATGATCTTCAAATTCTTTGGGAACGTCTCCAGAGAAAGTCCAGGAGGCATTTTTCACGCTTATATTTTTGTCTACTTTCATGATCTTAAAGGTAGCCATTTTGCGATTCAGATGTGGGCCATATTTGTTATATTTCTGCCATATTTTTCTTAATTCAGCCTTCCGTCAAGTTCACATCTTGAAAGTTTAAGAAGCTATTTGTACTTTGCCATCCTACCTGATGTATTACTCGATTTAAGGTAGCTCGCTTATCGAATCAGTCTTCCGTGCTGGTCCGAAAAATCAAAAAACAAATTTGCTATGGAATTAAACCAGCTCTTCACCAATGGCCAAACTTATTTACTCTATTTGATTAGGGAACAATTGTACAAAAACTTTCCAGCCTTATTTGAACAGTTGGATTTTGAAGACGATGCCCACTTTAGTGACCCTTTATTATTTGGCTATTTCAATCAACTCAGCAAAGGACTGAGTATGGAGCAAATCCTCTTCCATCATTTAGAAGCAGCCAACTATCCTGTCCATGCTTTTAATGGAACGATTACGCTCCCTGGACTAGCTTATCTGCGCTTGGCAGATCGCGGAGATCAGGTATATGAACTTGAGCGCAAGGAGGGCGCTTTGCAGCTTCATTCAGATCAGGCATTTGAAGTAATTGCTCCAGTGGTATTGGATAGACACAATAATATTGAGGTCTGTTTGTATACCAATCCCTATTACAATCATCTCTGTACCAGTCTGCCTGGGGCGAAGGAAGTGGATGCCTCATTGGAAAAGATGCCAGAAACAGCTCCAAAATACATAGCGGCGATTAATGAGGCTTTTGATTTGATCAAGGCCATCGTGCCAGAAGAGTATGAAATATACACGACGGCTACGCAGCGCATTGTTCTTTTTGATAATCCCTCTTTAGTCTCTTTTGTCACTCGACAAGTTCATGGCACCATCTTCTTCAATGTCAATCAGCATGCAAACACGAGCTTTTTTGTAGAGGAATT
>JBCBDH010000354.1:0-6810 GCA_038529855.1 Bacteroidota bacterium
CTAAGTGCTTTTCATTTCATTTTTTTCAGGAAGCATTTAGCTACCAAGTCTAAAAGACAAAGGCGATACCAACTCTTAGATTGGTATCGCCCTTGTACAATTGATTATGATCATTGATCGCTTACATATCTAATACATAAGCACTTTTGTCAAATTTAATGCGCATCAGCTTTAGCACTTTGCTCACCTCGCGTTCCCGCTCGTAGCTAAACTGTACCCCTACCTTTGTCAGGCCATTGACCTTTTCCTGATAGGCATCATAGCCCAGATCATATATCTGCTCAATCCGCTTTCGCACCCCCGCCTTATTGCGGAAGGCTCCAATAATGATCACGCACTCTTTTTGGTCGGGCAAGGCCGTCACTGCTTCTGTATCAATCTCTGTTTCAAATTCTCCATCTTCATCCAATGAAGAGTCTATCTCTTCAATCGTCGTTTCTAGAGGAGGTTCGCTTCGCTCTTTGGGAGCGGCTGTCGTTTCTGAAGACTGTCCCAATACACTTTCTAAAATAGAAGCGTGTTCGAGAGATGGCTTGGTATTCAAGCGATCGACAACGGGAAGCTTTTGAGCATTGGCTATTGGGCTATCTCGATCGGTTTTTAAATAGAAGATAGAAAAAGCGACAATCAATAAAACCGCTCCTACTGCTGCAGGCAAAACAGGCCGCAATTGGCGAAAGATGGTCTCCAAACGATTCTCTTCAGGTAGCTTTACCCACTTTTCCCTTGGAATGGGCGCTTCGATATTCGCCGTTTCCGAATTGCGGAGGATGGGATAAAACTGAATAGTCGGCAGACTGTAAGAATCAATATTGAAGTTGGTATTTTCCTGTAGAAACTGAAAATTATTTTCGTAGTCCTTATACAGGCGACCAACTTGTGGCAAAACGATGATCTCGCGTTTGTCTAAAGCGGCTTCCAATTGGCGAACAAAACGACCAATCGCCTGCTGTGCCTCTAGTTTAGAAACCTGAAAATGCTTACTAATGTGATCCGTCAATAAACCATCATCCTGACGGATTTGGGCATTAAAACGGAGTTGTTTAGACGGTGGATGAAGTAATCCCTGGACATGATCAATTGTTGCGGCCTTATAGGAGGCTACAATAGCCCCAAAGTTTGGAAGGACAATCGTATCATATCGGTACAATAATAGGCCTACTTGTGAAGCTACGTCTATGGCCATAAAGCTGTTTTTTGATAGAAATAACGCCAAAGTTACGATCAGCGTATCAAGACATAAACAAAGATATACATTTTTTTATAAAAATAAATGTAAGATACTTAATAGGCTGATAATCAAACAATCGGGTAGCAGTTGAACCCCTCAGGTCATGCGATTAGCTACAGCAATTGCTATTTGGACCACAGCAAGAAGTCACAGAAGCCGCTAAATTAGCCAATTGTGCTGGTTTGCAGAGGGTGTTTGGAACAGACATTTTCACCAACAAGCGATTCGTATCAATCTTCACTTTATCAATGGTAAAATGGGAGGTGGGGCGCTGAGTATCACCATATTCTATGCGCATATCCGCCTGTAATCGCAGGGGGCGTGTGGCATCTACTATATTAAAGATTTTTCGCGCTTTGGCAGCCGTCATGTATCGCGAAGAAACTTCCAATGGATTAACCCATATTTGAGCAATGGTTTGGTATTCATCGTGGTGGTTTCCTCCACAATCTACTGTTTCAAAGAGGGCATTTTTGATTTCAGAAATGTGATAAGCTTTGGCGACAAACTGATTGGGCTGGTATTCAAATAGCAGCTCCTTTTCTGGATGTGCATCTAGTAAATCTAAAAATTGTTGCGTCGTCATGAGTTTAGATTTTTCAAATTATTTATAAGGTATTTATTTAATCGTATTTATACGATAGATTAAAGTAAAAAAATATCAACAACAGCGATCTAATCGCATAAACAAGCTACTCACTAATTCAGCCGCTTCTCTCCAATTTTTCTGGTCAATACAGTAGCAAACACTGGTCCCTTCTACTTCTCCTTTGATCACCCCTACCTGTTTGAGGGCCCTGAGATGCTGCGATACGGTAGACTGAGATAGCGGCAACTCTTCCACGATATCCCCACAAACACAGCCCTTAGTGCGAAGCAGGTATTCGACTATGGCAATTCGCGCGGGATGCCCAAGCGCCTTGGCCAGCTCGGCCATTTTATTTTGATTAGGAGTAAAAAGGGATTTTTTGCTAGCTGCCATCTGTGCATTTACTTATTTAATCGTAAAAATACGATAAACTGATATTAGATGCAAGTACATTCAAAAAACAAGCGATGCGCCATCGAGGTGTACGCATCGCCTATACCTATTAAAAGACCCCATTAAGTTGACCCTAAAGGACCAACTAAAATCGTGTAACAGTAGTATGGAGTAAACACGATTGTCTTTATGGAGCCAAATATAAGAGGAAGGTTTGGGCAATAAATTGATCTCAGATAAAAAATGAGGGCAGAAAAAATTACTGGGTAAGAAACTTGATCTCTCTTGCCCAGTAAAACAAAGGGCTAATTAATCCGATTGAGGAGCCAGCTTGACGACCAGACCTTCTAATTCATCCTTCATCCTAATCTGACAGCCTAGGCGGCTATTATCTTCTACAAAAAAGGCTTGATCTAACATGTCCTCCTCATCATCACTCGCTTCTGAAAGCTCATGCTCAGATTGCACGTAAACATGACAGCTCGCACAAAGCGCCATCCCCCCACAAGTCCCTTCGACAGGTAATTCATAGGCTTTACAAATCTCCATGAGATTCATATTCATATCAGTGGGGGCTTCGAGGCTATGGGAAACATCTTCGCGGTCAATAACCGTAATATTGATCATACCAAAATCCTTAACTAAAGCAATGGTTAAAAGCCATCAATCCCAGTAACCGTCGTATACTTGAAGGATAGCTTTTTATCTGGATAAATCCGCTGGAAAGCGGATTGACACATTAGGGTCGCTTCATGGAAACCGCATAAGATCAGTTTTAGTTTTCCAGGATAGGTATTTATATCTCCAATGGCATAGATACCAGGTACATTGGTTTGATAGTCAAAGGTATCGACCTCTATGGCATTTTTAGTGATATTTAGGCCCCAATCAGCGATTGGCCCAAGCTTTGGAGACAGCCCAAAGAGCGGAACGAAGTGATCCGTTGATTGCCAAAAAGAATCTCCTTTCTTATGCTTAATCTCTACCGCATCTAAGCGTCCATTGCCTTTAAGTCCGACGATCTGTGCTTCTGTAATCAACTTAATCTTCCCTTCTTCTGTCAATTCCATCACCTTATCCACAGAATCGAGCGCACCTCGGAAAGAGTTGCGGCGATGTACTAGCATCACTTCGTCAGCCACATCAGCGAGGAAAATGGTCCAGTCAAGGGCAGAGTCGCCTCCCCCAGCGATGACCACTCGTTTGTTGCGATAAAATTCGGGATCGCGGATGATGTATTCCACTCCTTTGTCTTCAAAGTCACCAATGTTAACAATAGGTGGTTTGCGGGGCTCAAAACAACCCAGCCCTCCTGCGATACAAATGACAGGAGCTTCGTGCACGGTACCTCGATTAGTGGTCAGGCGGAAGGTGCCGTCCTCCAGTCGATCAATGGTTTCTGCACGTTCGCCAAGGGTAAATCCTGGTTGGAAGGGGGCAATTTGTTCCATCAAGTTATCGACCAAATCGGAAGCCAAGACAGAGGGATAGCCCGGAATATCGTAAATGGGCTTTTTGGGATAAATCTCTGTCAACTGCCCGCCAGGCTGACCAAGTACATCTACCAGATGGCATTTTAACTTGAGCAGGCCAGCTTCGAATACGGTGAAAAGCCCGCAAGGGCCTGCTCCTATGATGAGAATATCTGTTTTAATCATGAAATTATACCTTTTCGTTTAGTGTGGGGTCTAAGTGCGTCTAAGTGTCGGAGTAACTTAAAGTTACTCCGACACTTAGACACCCTCACTAGACACCCTTGAATTGGGCGGTTCGGCGTTCAATGAAAGCGGCGGCCCCTTCTTTGAAATCAGCTGTTCGCGTTGTGGTACCAAATTCCTGAACTTCAATAGCAAAACCATCTTTTCCATCTTCAAAATAGTGATTGACGCATTCGATGATCTTGTTGATGGCAATAGGGGCTTTCGTAGCAATCTTTTCAATGATAGCTTTGGCTTTAGCCACCTCTTCTCCCGCTGGAACGACGTGATTTGCTAATCCCAGGCGATGGGCTTCTTCTGCCCCAATCATATCTCCAGTCATCAGCAGCTCAATGGCTTTTCCTTTTCCGATGTACTGAATCAAGCGCTGCGTGCCACCATAGCCAGGGATAATTCCCAGATTGACTTCTGGTTGCCCAAAACGCGCCTTTGCTCCCGCAATACGCATGTGGCAAGCCATTGCAAGCTCACAACCACCACCTAAGGCATAACCATTGACAGCAGCAATGACGGGTTTAGGAAAACGTTCAATCAAGAAGAAAACATCTTGTCCTTTTTGAGATAGCTCGGCACCACCAGTCTCTCCAAGTCCTAAAAATTCTTTAATATCGGCTCCAGCGACAAAAGATTTTTCACCCGCTCCAGTAAGGATAACACCTTTGATGTCTTTGCGTTCAAGACCATCCTGACCAAAGAATTGTCTTAGCTCCTCCATGGTTTGTCGATTGAGCGCATTGAGCGCCTTTTCGCGATTGACGACCAAAATGAGGATGCCGTCTTCTTCCTTTACTGATAAGTTTTGGTAATTCATCATTATAATTATGCTTATTGGGCGCGAATTTACGCATTCACCTCCTAATCTATACTAAAGAATTCCCCTAAAGTTTATTGATCTCAAAATAAATGACATGTTAATGACTTGTATTAAAAGCCCAAATTCTTTAGCAACTGTCGCCACAAATCACTGGCTTCGGGAGAGATATTGAAATAAAGAACAGTGGGGATATAGATCAGTGACAGCACCGTGGAGCGAATCGCGATATTAATCAAGGGATGAAAATCAAGGGGAAGTAGGTAAGCAACAAGAAAAGTAAAACCGGCAATAGCCAAAAGCTGAAGTGTAGCTCGACTAAAGGGCTGGATACCAAAGCGATACCATATAAAGCCCAACTTTAAGGCATTATACAAACTCAGCGAAGCCAAAGTAGCCAATGCCGCTCCCAAAATGGCAAAACGAGGGATAAAGATCAGGTTGCAAATAATATTGAAACCCGCCAAAAACAAAATAGCATAAAAGCCAAAACGATAATACGGCGAGTAGTTGATAATGGGATTATTAACACTGGTCGCCATATCAATGATGCGAGCCAAACCCAAGACAATAACGACGTAAATACCCGCTTTCAGGCTTTCATCTCGACTTGGCATAAGGTCGAATAGATCATGGACATTAAGTGCAATCCCAACAAATAAAAATAAGCCCACTAAAAGTAGATTAATAGAAGATTGGCGATAGAGAAAGCCAATATGCTGATGATCCTTTTCTTTAAAAGATTGAGCGATAATGGGGGAAGCAATTTGGTTGATGGCATTGGTTGGGATAGCGATGGCATTGCCAATAAAGGCAGCGATTCCATAAACACCATTATTTTCAAAATCAAGCATGGTGGAGACCATATAAGAGTCGATGCGAAAAGCCAATACCGATCCAATACTGCTAAACAAACCAAAGGCAGCGTATTGGCGAATTTGGCGAATCCGCTCAGCCGTCAAAAAGCCCCAATCAGGACGTAATTTCAACTCTTTCAGATAATAAATATAAACCAACAAACCCATCACCACTACCGCAAAATTCAAGACGATCCCCCAAGCCACCTGTACCCGAGCGATATACTCCCAGACATGTAGTAAAATCAGGGTAGGTAGGGCCAGTTTGATAAAATTTTGAAAGATGGAGGGGACGACGATGCGTTTAAAATTAGTACAGTAATTATAGAATAATTGGACAAAAGCGAGGAGAATGGCAATCGGAACCAGATAATAGAGGTATTCTTGAAAAAGAGGGGGTTGATCCGCGTAGAGCTGTTCAATCTGAGGGCGAAAGCCTAGGGTAAGCAATAAAAATAAGCCACAACCAGCTGCTGCTCCCAATAGCAAAAAGCTCAAAAAACCGTGGTGCCCCTCCCCTTCTGCCTTAAAATCAGGGAAAAAGCGGATACTCACCGCGCTAAAGCCCAAAAGCAGAAAAGGAACCAAAAAGGTAGCCGTATCAATCAGAAAACGGGCCAGGCCATAGGTTTCTGTATCCAGCGGGTAGATAAACAGGGTACTAATAGCACCAATACCTACCCCAATGTAGTTGACGATGCTCTGTTTAATTCCCTGTCTTTTAATGACTCCCATGTAGCTGGTAGATTGCTTGGATAGAGCGCAAATTTAGCAATTGCGGTTTATATATATTATTAATACTTTTGAGGTGTTTTTCAGAAGCCCTTATCGATGTAGGGCTTTTTTAGGATTTATCACCTTGTAGATGCCAAATAAGCAACTCAGAAAACACCTTAAAAGAACGATTTTCACACAATTTAGGTATTGGAAGAACAAAAACCGACTCAAATATTGTGGAGAGGGGATTTTCTTTGAAAAGGATGTCCAACTCATGCGTTATCCACAGAACATCTCTTTGGGCGATTATATGGTGCTAAAGTCAGGGGCTCGTATCTGTGCCTGTAATGAAAAAGCCCATATAACAATCGGTAAGAATACGACGGTGGGTTATCATACCTTTATGTTTGCCTCTGCGGGTATCGAAATTGGCGATAATTGTCTGATCGCCCCTTTTGTCTATTTGGTAGATAGCGACCATGGGATTGAGCGAG
>JBCBDH010000355.1:0-6799 GCA_038529855.1 Bacteroidota bacterium
CTTTTGCTGAGTAGCTTGATTGGGTGGTGGCAAAGCTTTTCGATCCGCTTTACCATTTTTATTTAAAGGTATGGCAGCCATTTGTACCCATATACGCGGCACCATGTAGGTGGGCAGATGACGATGCATAAAGGCTTCTGCCGCTTGTCTATCAAAATCCTGTGCGACGACATAGGCTACTAGTCGCAAATTCCCCCGTTCATCTTCGTGAACACTAACCACAGCCTCTGATACTGGCTCATACTGATTCAGGTTTTCTTCAATCTCTCCTAACTCAATTCTAAGTCCTCGAATTTTGACTTGATGATCTTTGCGCCCCAGATATTCGAGAAGACCATCTGCGCGACGTTTGACCAAATCGCCCGTTCGATACAAAAGCTGATCTGCTTGAAAGGGATCAGACACAAAACGATCATGGGTAAGCTCAGGCTTATTCAAATAACCCCGCGCTACCTGAACACCTCCAATACACAATTCCCCTACTACCCCAATAGGGACCAAGCGATCTTGTTGATCCAGTACCTGCAGTTGAGTATTGGCAAGGGGTTCGCCAATGGGGATGGTATCCAGAGATTCAACAGCAGGGGGAATGGCCCAATAGGAAACGTCAATAGCGGCTTCTGTGGGGCCATAGAGATTGTATAATTTCGTTTGTGGAAAATTGCGTTTAAATTGTTCAACCGTTGTTTTTCTCAGAGCTTCTCCACTGCAAATCACGCGTTTTAGACTAGGACAGGTTTTGGCTGCTTTGTCTAGCAAAAAGGCATTGAGCATGGAGGGAACGAAGTGAATAGTGGTGATCTTTTCTTTCTCAATGAGGGCTTTTAGATAATTGGGGTCTTTATGTCCCTCTGGCTCTGCAAAAACGATTCGTGCGCCCACCATGATCGGCCAAAATAATTCCCAGACTGATACATCAAAACAGAAGGTGGTTTTTTGAGCAATGACATCTTCTTTATCCAATTGGTAGTAATCCTGCGCCCATTGTAAGCGATTGTATAAAGCCGCATGCTGATTAATCACGCCTTTGGGACGACCCGTTGATCCAGAAGTATAAATCACATAAGCGGGATCAGTAGGAGAAGTATCCAATTCAATGGCTTGGGCTTTGGCCGCTTGGAGTGTTGGATCTTCGAGATTGATCAAAGTGATTGATGTCAGATCAAGCGTTGCCGTCAAGGGCTTTTCTTGCGCTGTATCACATAAAAGGAATCGAGCGGCCGTATCAGCCAGCATATACGCTTTTCGCTCAGCTGGATATTCAGGGTCGATGGGAGTATATGCGGCCCCTGCTTTTAGAATGCCCAATAAACCAATCAGCATTTCCAATGAACGATCCAGGCAGATGGCAATAATTTCTCCTTTTTGGACCTTTAGCGGCTGTAAATAATGAGCTACTTGATTACTTTGGCGATCCAGTTCTTCATAGGTCAAGGTCTTCTCCTTGAAGGTAATGGCGGGTGCTTTGGGCGATTGTTTTACCTGCTGTGCAAAGACATTTAGGATGTTCGCAGTGGGGGAATAATCAACTTGGGTGTCATTAAATTGATGGAGTAATTGCTCGCGCTCTTGAGGATTTAAAATGCTTAGGTGACTAATTGGCTGCTCTGGACTTTGAATCATTTGGCCTAAGACTTGCTCAAAATGGCCCAGCATTCGATCAATGTCCTCTTCCTCCAACTGCGTGTGGTCATAATGAAAATGAACATCCAGCGTATCGCTCTGACCAATGGTAATGGTGAGCAAATAATTGGTTCGCTCATCAACTGCCGTATTGCTGATCATGGGCCCTTGCCCCGCTGCAATCTCTTCCCCCACGGGATAGTTTTCAAAGACGACAATGCTATCAAATAGCTCCTCCTTACTCCCCTTCCACTGCTGTATGGCTCGCAGCGAGGTGTATTGAAATTCTCGAGCTTGGGTATGTCTTTGCTGAAGTCGCTGCAGCCATGCGACAATGGATTGCTCCTCCTCGATTTTAGTATGAAGCGGAATGGTGTTGATGTACAAACCTACGCGCTGATCTGAATCAGCCAATTCTGGAGGTCGCCCTGAAACAGTGACGCCAAAGACGATTTCAGATGCATGGGTATAGCGATACAATAAATAAGCCCATACGCCCTGTACGATCGTACTGGAAGTGATTTGATATTGGTGGGCAAGAGCCTGTAGTTGGCGATTGAAAGCTGTATCCAATAGCAAGCTCTTTTTGCGGATTTCTGCACCCGCTTTATTTCTGAGGGCTTGTGTCTTGACAAAGGGAAGCACGACGGGATGCTCAACAGCGGAGAGGTAGTTTTCCCAAAAATCCTGCTGTGTCTTTTGATCTTTTGCCGTAATATATTTGATGTAGTCCTGATAGCGATCTTCTTTCTTTAAAGTTGGCGTAAGGCCATTGCACAATTGTTGGTAGCGCTGCATCAAAGTCCCAATCATAATGGGCGTCGACCAACCATCGCTGATGATGTGGTGATGGGTCCAAACCAATTGGTATTGCTGCTCGCTGATTTGGAAGAGATTGATTCGCATCAAAGGAGGGCGACTCATATCAAAACCCGCTTCGCGATCCTTGCGCAAAAAGATTTGGATTTGTGCTTTTTGATCAGCCGCGGAGCGTTGACGAAGATCGTGGACATAAAAAGGAATTGAAGCTTTTTTGAAAACCCCTTGCAAAGGCAAATCAAATTCCTCATAGAAAAAGGCCGTTCGCAATATGCTATATTGCTGTAGCAAATGATTCCAGGCTGCTTCAAAATGGGTCAAATGGATGGCTTCCAGATCACAGGTAAATTGATTGATGTAAGCACCTGATACCTCATTGTACATACTGTGAAAAAGCATTCCTTCCTGTAGTGGACTCAGGGGATACAGCGCGGAAATCTCCTTAGCTCGATTGCGTTTAAGCAGTTGCGGATCAAGCGCCAACAGATGCTGTTTCAAGACCTCTCGATGTTGTTTGATGTAATGGGGGATGTCTTGTTCCTCTTGAAGAACAGCTTTGATCTGCTTGGGGCTTAATTTGCCGTCGAGACCTTTGAGAACGAGTTGATCGTTTCGAATATCCAAAGAGAGCTTGGACCGACGAAGTCGGTCGATAAATTGCTTAGGATTCATTGGGTAAATTTTGAGCTTAGACGATCAGGAAATCGTCTTCAGAATCGGCATCTTCTGCATTAAAAAAAGCATCCAATTGGCTATAGCTAACCTTTTCCTCCAAACCAAAATCAGAGGGTGTATGCTCTTGATCTTCCTTGTATTGACAATGATTAATGATGTAGGCCAGATTGGCTAAATATTGATTGGCCATGGCAATAATGGTGGCTTCTGTGTAATAGTGGATCGCGTAGTTCCAGGAAAAATGCAGTTGACCATCGCTAACAAAAGCATTGATTTCCAAATGATTAGCCATGTTATTTTCTGGAGCTATGGTTTCGCCAATGGCCTCAGGAGCAGCACTCAACCAATCGCTTTCTCGCTTGATGGCATTGTCCAATTGACCAAGATAATTGAATACCAAAGGCCAGGGATGCCCATCAGATAATTTCGCCCTCACCTCTGCAGATGGATGCAGATAGCGCAAAGCAGCATAAGCCAATCCCTTATTGGGAACCTGTCGACGCTGTTCTTTTACGGATTTAATCAAGCTGCCCGTATCTTTTTCAGAAGGCAGTTGTAAATGTAGCGGATAGACATTGGTAAACCAGCCCACAGTTCGCGATACATCAATCTGCGGATCAATCGCTTCCCGACCATGGCCTTCCATCCCAATGACTAGTCCATCCTGTCCTGACCAATCACAAATCGTCTGTACCAAAGCAGAAAGCAAAAGATCATTGATTGCTGTGTGATATGCTTGATTGCTCTTGGTCAATAGCGACTGGGTGAGGGCTTTGGATAGAGAGGCTGAGCTGTAGGTTTTGGCTTCCTTTTTCTTGACTGGAATGCTTTCTTTTTTGGACAGCGGCAAACTGGCGGCAGTGACAGATTGCCAGTAAGGAATTTGCTCGATAGCCGCTGGGCTATTGGCATAGTCGCTGAGGGCTTGTTGCCATTGGCGATAGGAACTGCCTTTACTACCCAGGTCAATGACTTTATTTTGTTGGACTTGCGCCAAACCTTCTTGCAAATCTTCGAGTAGGATACGCCAGGAGACCCCGTCAATGGCCAGGTGATGTACGACGATAAACAGGCGATTTTCTGTTATGGCTGTAGGTGTTTCAATGAATACAAATCGACATAAATCTGCTTGGGTGTGATCCAGTGAATGTTGGTACTTTTGGCAAATGGCAGTGATTTGTTCGCCAGCATTAGTAGTTGATAAAGTCTCCGTTTTAAATACCTCCGCAGGCTGTCCATAATAAGCCTTCCATTTTCCTCCACTTTGCTGAAAGCCCATTCGAAGGGCATCGTGCTGGCGTAGGATTTGCGCAATGACTTGAGCCAAATCACTTGCTTCAATTGACTTATTCAGTCCCAATAACAAGGCGTGATTATAATGCCTTGCCTTGGGATGTTGGCTTTCAAAAAACCACTCTTGTATGGGGGCCAGCGATAGCCAACCATCCAGCACACCTTGCTCAGCTTTTATACTTTGCTCCTGCCCTTGAATGGCATTGGCCAAATCGCCTAAAGTCTGGTATTCAAACATATCAGCCACCTGAAAACTATAGCCCTCGCGATGCGCTCGACTCACTGCCTGTATGCTAAGAATCGAATCTCCACCCAGGCTAAAGAAATTATCCTGAAGGCCAATCTGCTCCACATCCAATAAGTCCATCCATATACGGGCCAGGGTCTTTTCTACTTCCGTTTGAGGGGCGATAAATGCTTCCTCTTCAGGTGTTTGATCTATTAGACTAAGGAGCCCTTGTTTGTCCACTTTGCCATTAGGCGTCAGCGGTATTTCCTCAATAGCCAGCCATTTTTGGGGAATCATATAGGCGGGCAATTGGCTTTGAAGATAGTCCTCAAGCAAAGTCAAATCCGTCAATTTATTGGATTTGATATAGGCAATCAGGGAAGCGGTTTGGTCCTTTTTCTGACAAAGAACAATACATTGATCAACTGCCTCATGGCGAAGCAAAACCTGTTCTATTTCTCCCAACTCAACGCGATAGCCTCTAATCTTTATTTGATCGTCTACGCGATTCCAAAAAGCCAATTCGCCAGAGGGCAACCAACTACAGCGGTCTCCCGTTCGATAAAGCTGTTGGTTGGCTTTAAAGGGATGGGGGATAAAACGTTCAGCACTTAGTTCAGGACGATTGAGATAGCCTTTGGCCAATTGAGCACCCCCAACGTACAATTCCCCTTCTACCCTACTTGGCACCAATTGCTGGGCTGCATCCAAAACCAAAACTGAAACGCCGTCCAAAGGCTTACCAATGCTCACTTGGCCATTGGCTTTCACGGGATCATCCGTTAGGCTAATACAAACCGTATTTTCTGTGGGTCCATAAGCATTGATTACCCTAATCCCCTGGGCCTGGCATCGCAGCGCCAGATCGCGATTGAGGGCTTCGCCCGCAGAAACGAGGGTTTTTAGTACGCGCAGTTCAGGTTCGACCGCTAGTTGATAAGAAGGGGGCAGGGTCGCTATATCTATTTGTTGCTCGCGAATCAACTGTCCAAGTTTAGGTGTTGACAGCAGCGTAGCAGCATCTGGAATGACCAATACGCCACCACTTAAAAGGGTAGTAAAAATCTCAGAGCAAGAAGCGTCAAAACTCAAAGAGGCAAATTGCAAGACCTTTAGCCCTGGAGCCAGTCCAAATCCGCGAATTTGATTAAGACATAAATTGCTCAAACCTCGATGACCAATCATGGCTCCTTTAGGTCGCCCCGTAGAACCTGAGGTATAGATCACATAGGCCAGATCATCTCCACCAATCGAAATTGGAGTTTGCAAACGATCCATCAGCGGCCAATCCATACGCATTAAATCAATGGCTTCTACTTCAGTCATTTTCTCTAGCATAGCCTTGGCTGAAGTGTCGCATAACACATGGCTAAGCTGACTATCTGCCAGCATCAATCGAATCCTTTCTGGTGGATAGGCTGGATCAATGGGAAGATAAGCAGCGCCTGCTTTCAGAATACCCAGCATGCCAATGACCATCTCCAATGAGCGATCCAGGCAGAGGCCAACCAAGCATCCGCTTTGCAATCCTCGATCCAGTAAATATTGTGCTAATTGATCTGCCTTTTCGTTGAGTGCGGCATAGGAAAGCTCAGTATCCTTAAAGGTGAGAGCGAGGGCTTCAGGCTGTTGTGCTACCCTTTGTTCAAATAGCTCAATAACGCTTTGCTTGGCTTCAAAATCGTACTGGCGAATCTGGTAATCTTCTAGTAATTGTTGTTGCTCAGCTTTGTCTAAAAGTGGCAATAGACTGATGGGTGTATTGGGCGCTTGAAGGATTTGGGTGATTAAATGAAGAAAATGTTTTTTCATGGCCTCCATCGTCTCGTCTGAAAACAAATCCTTGCAATAGGTCCAGCCAAAAGCAATGCCTTCCTCAGAGGTCGTCACCATGACGTGTAAATCAACCGTCGCATGGATAGGACCAGATTGTTCGCTTTCAAATTGCAAATCATCAAAAGCAATCGCTTTGGAAACAGGCGTATTGTCCAAAACAAAAACCACCTGAAAGATTGGACTCCTACTCCTATCCCGCTCCGCTACCACTCGCTCCACCACCTGCTCAAATGGCACCATCTGATGCGAAAAGGACGATAAACAGCTCCCCTTTACCTCCCCCAGCAATTCCTCAAAACTCCACCCCCCATCCATCTTCGTCCG
>JBCBDH010000356.1:0-6788 GCA_038529855.1 Bacteroidota bacterium
CGGGCCTTTCAAAGTGGAGAAGAGGGCATCGTCTCAACAGCTTTTTGGGGAAATGTCTCTTTCATTGAATGCAGATTTGAAGGAGCGGTTAATTTTCGAAATAGCTGTATCTATGGCAGAACGGATTTTACGAAATCAACCTTTGAAGAATTGGCCAATTTTGAAGAAAGCACCTTTGGACAAAATGCCTTTTTTAACTGGTGCAAATTTGAAAAAGAGCATCGTTTTCAAAACAGTTTTTTTGTACAGAAAGCCAATTTTATGAATACGGAATATTGGGAAAATGCCAGCTTCCAAAGCGCCGTCTTCAATGCGGAATGCCAGCTTAGTGTCAGCAAATTTTTTAAGTATGCTGATCTGTCTTTAATAGACAGCCGTGGACATATGCTGGTCAATTACACTGAATTTTTGGGAAAGGCTAATTTTAGCCATGCCCACTTCAACAGGAATTTTGATTTCGTCAATACCATCAACCAAAAGACGGATTTTAGCCATACCGTGTTTATGGGAAAAGCCAAATTCTTTGGTGCCACCACAGCCGAAACACTGGATTTCAAATCTTGTTTTTTCCTCTTTGGAAAACCTGAGATAGCCATCGAAGAAGCTAAGCTCTTATTTGATGAAGACCATTAGATCAACAAGGAAACCCTAAATTTTTATACGATACCCAAAAGGTTTTTAGTTGATTGACTAGATCAATCAGCTGTTGTATACGATCGAACCCAACTCTTTCAGGATGGAGTTGGGTTTTTTAATACTTAAAATAAAATGGTTTGGGTAGGTTCCAAATCCACTTGTCGTACCAATCTGTGCTTTGTAGTCCCAAAGCATAATAGCATACTCAATCATTTGGTGATGGCGTTAAATAGGTGTATCTTCAAATACATCCTTTTACAAAAAACAGAGCTACATGAACAAATCAAGCCTTTTTACCCTCCTGCTTTGCTTATTGTTTGGCCTGACGGGCATCGCTCAACAAAACAATGGCTTTTTCCAAACCAAAGAAGATTTACTCAATTGGAAACTCACTCACCCTGGTAGTATCGACAAGGTACTTTATGCCGCTAATTCGATGACAGAAAAAATTGTCTACGTGGTCGATGGCAAGAAGAATAAAAAGAAACCCAAAAGTATCGAATACTGGGGCTGTGTTTTTGATGGCGAAGTCTTCCACTTTCACGAAGGAAAGATTTACAATGTCCTGGCTTGGGGACCCATTATGATGTATGGCCGAAACCTCATCCTCGAAAGAGACGAACAATTACGCGCCAAAGCACTGGCTTACTTCATGGGTAAAAATGAAGTGATCGTAGAAAGGGAAAGTGGTTTTCTACAAGCCACCATGGAAACGGTCAAAGATATGATGAAGGAAGATGCTGAATTACAAGCCCTTTTACCTACTGATGAGACGATCAATGAGCGCTATCACAATCGCTTACTAACTGCCGTGAATCGCTATAATGAAAAATGGCAGGAGGAAGCTGCAGAGGAATAATTAGTCCACTTTTTTTTGTCGATAGGCACTTGGCGCCATGCCATAGGTCGTTTTGAATACCCTGGAAAAATAAGCGGGGTCACTAAAGCCGCAGGCATAAGCCACTTCAGATATGCTCAAGCTAGGGTCTTTGATCATTGCCAATGCTTTTTCCAAACGGATGCTTCGAATAAAGCGCACGGGAGGCATACCCGTGAGGGCAACCATTTTTCGATGCAGCTGGGTATGACTCATGGCCATTTCCAATTCCAGCGCATTGACCCCAAGGCTAGGGTCTTCGATATGTGATTCGATGTATTGGCGAACTTTTTGTAAAAAGGCCAATTCTTTGGGATGGGCTTGTGTACCAAGGTCTGTAGCAGATGGAGGAGGGCTGGCCATTTGGTAATAGTGCTGCAATTTTTGACGTAGGGCCAATAAGTTGCGAACTTGCAAATGCAATTCCTTTTCGTCAAAAGGTTTGCTCAGATAACTATCCGCGCCCTGTTCCAAGCCTTCAATACGGGATGCCTGACTGGATTTAGCTGTGAGTAAAATAATGGGGATATGACTGCTCCGCTGATCTGTTTTTAATCGACCACACAATTCGAAACCATCCATCTCTGGCATCATCACATCAGAAATAATCAAATCTGGGATGTGTTCAAGTGCTTTTGTCAACCCTTCCTTTCCATCGCTGGCTTCCAAGAGGCGATAAGTACCTTGTAGCCCGCTGCTGATGTATTGACGCAAATCAGGATGATCTTCAATGACCAATAATAGGGGCTGTTCGTTAGATGCTTTGGGCTTTGGTGAATCTTTTTGGGGAAGTACCAATAAGGGCAATTGAATTTTAAAAGAGCTGCCTTGCCCCTTTGTACTTTGGACCGTAATTTGTCCGCCAAGCAATTGGGCCAGTTCTTTGGTGAGCGCTAGGCCAATACCCGTACCTGTCTGCCTCTGCGCATCTGCCGTGTCAGCTTGAAAAAAGCGATTAAAAACCTGGGCTAAATCCTTTTGTTGAATACCAATTCCCGTATCGCTCACCTCAATCCAATACTGACTTTTCGATAGCGCAAAAGACAAGACGACCTGCCCATTCGCAGGTGTGAATTTGAGGGCATTAGACAATAAATTGGACAACATAATTCCCAATTTCTCTTTATCAAAAGCCGTGGGAAATTGATCGACAGCAGAGCGAAAGTGAAGCTGAATGGCTTTTTCTGATGCCAGAGGTTCAAAAGTTTGCAAGAGATACTGCAAAAAGGCGATCAGGTCCTCCTGGCTGTAATTCACCTTCATTAAACCCGCATTGACCTTTCCCAAATCCAGCAAATGATTGATCAAACTCAAAAGCTGCTCCCCATTGCGACGAATCACCTTAATGGCCTCCCCCTGCAAGACCTCCCCCTGGTCGGCCGCGCGATCGACATGCCCCAAAATCAGACTCAGAGGGGTGCGAAATTCATGGGTAATGTTATTGTACAATTGTGTTTTGAGCGCATCCATTTCTTTGAGTCTTTGCGCTTCCGCTTTCTCCGCCTGTCGCCTTCTTTGATAGCGATAGAGCCCACCCAATACAGCAGCCATCAAAAGGGCGTAGCTCCAATAGGCCATCGTACTTTGCCACCAAGGGGGAAGGATGCGAATGTTCAATTGACGTTCCTGTCCATACCATTGATGCTCGCTATTGGCTGCCTTGAGCCTAAAGCGATACCTTCCTGGGCTCACCTTGGTGTAATTGGCGGCATGTCTTTGACCAGTGGGTTGAATCCAATCAGGATCATAACCCTCTAGCTGATAGGCATAGCGGTTTTTGTCAGAGCGGCTGTAGTTTAAGCTGGAAAAACCAATAGTGAAAAAATTCTGATCGTGATTCAATAGGATGTCTTCTACAAAATTTAATTCCCTATCCAAGGCCAGCTCCTCTTCAAAAACATTGAAATAACTCAAATAAGGAGCTTGCACTTCTTCCGTATAAAGCGCCTTTAGATCGAGTTGATAAAAGCCATTGGGCTGGCCTACCAATAAATGATGCGTCCCCGCCGCCAAGAGTCCCTTGTCTGCCAGCACAGTTTGCTGGATACCATCTTTTTGATCATAACAAATAAAATAATCTGCCTGCTCATCATATCGGCAAAGCCCTCTGCTGGTATTGAGCCAGGTCTGTCCTGATTGATCTTGAATAATGCGCCCGATCTTATTGCTAGGCAGACCCGCTTCGCGGTCAAACACCTTAAAACTAAGTGGGCCCTCCTGGGTTGGATCAAAGCGATAGGCGCCATGGTCACTGGTTCCCATCCAAAGCCGCCCTTGCTGATCCTCGCTGAGACTGAGTAAGCGAAGAGCCTTGCTTGGTGAGTCAATGGGGTGATGCTCAAAGCGATCCGTTTGGGGATGGTAAACATAGAGGTCTCCTTCCAGCGTTGTTATCCACAATCGACCATCTGCTGCTTCCAAAAGAGCGGTCAGATGGGCTTGGCTAGAGGGAGCCTTAGGATAGGCTTCTCCCTGCAAAAATTGCTTAAAACGATTTCGCTGGGCATTCAATTGGATCAAACCCTGAAAAGCAGAACTTAGCCACAATTGATTATTTTGATCAATTATCGCATCAGTCAATTTGCAGCTTTGTATGGGGAAGATGTCTTCAGGTAGGGAAAAGGTGCTCAGGTCGTCCTGCTGCGGATCATAGCGCAGCAATGAAGGGACTTCTGATTCCGCATGACCACCCGCCACCCAAAGTTGGCCTGATTGATCGAGGGCGAGTTGGTATTGATCATTGCTGCTGGGTAATTTGGGGTGTAGGGGGTGCACGGATAGTTGTTGTCCTTCTGAATCAAATACATATAAGGCTTCGCAGCCTGTCGTGCTGACATACAGGCGACGATCATTTTGAGCAAAGTCGATGACTTGTGCATGGATAGATTCTGCGCATTGTGGGCTGCGGAGGGCCTGTCGCTTAAAGCGTTGAAGCTGTGGATCGAGTATGCTTAAGCCTTTTTGATAATTAAACAGCCACTTTCTTCCCTGTGGATCGCTGTACATCCCATTGATGTCATTGGAACGGATGGAAGCGGGATTTCCAGCTTCGTGGACGATATGGGTAAACCGCCCAGTGGGAATGTGAAAGACCATTAAGCCTTGATCGCGGGAAGTCACCCAAAGTTCTTCTGCTGATTTGCGTTCAATGTGGTTGATGATATTGGAAAAGAAATTCAACTTGGCTTGTTCTTCAGGGTCAGGGACAAAATAAGTCCACTGCTTTTGGCTGGGGCGATAGCGAACCAACCCTTGTCCCCAACTGCCAACCCAGAGTTCATCCGCTTGATCTTGAAACACACAAAGGGCCGCTGTGAGCGAATCCTTTCGCCCATTGAGGTCAAATGGCATCAACTCGCTGCGCTCCTCCTTTTTATCAAAGCGATGTAATCCATTATTGGCCGCCAGCCAGAGGATTTGATCCTGGGTGATATCCTGGTGAATAGCGTGAACGGAGTTTTTCCGAAAGGCTTCTTCTTTATTTTGAATATTGGGATGGAGATCGTAGCGTTGGAAGCTTTGACTTGTTTTATCAAAACGATGAAGACCGCTGTTAAACGTACCCAGCCAGATGATGGACGCATAGGGGTCGAGTAAAAGACTAATGGCCGAGCGGCCTTGGTCATAGGCATATTCGAGCGGGAAGGGAAAATGGGTAAAAGTCCCTTCCTCTACAGACATCCTATTCAAACCTCCTCCAATGGTGGCCAACCACAAATTCCCCTTTTCGTCTTCTGCCAAATCCAGGATATTCAAACCCTGCAAAGCCCTTGAATCGCCGCTGTTGTTTCTGTAGTGTTTAAAATGATGGCCATCATAAAAGGAAAGCGCCTCATTGGTTCCAAACCACATCATCCCTCGACTATCCATTAAAGCACAATGCACCCAATTATCAGCAAGTCCTTCTGAAAGCCCCAAATGACTAAAGCGCCAATCGGGCTGTTGTGCAAACAAACTACCAACGATTAGATAGGAAAAACAGGTGATCCAGAAATATGACTGTAGGCTCGACAACAAGGTATAGCTTTACGTTTCCCAATGATTAAGGTACGCAAAATTAGCTAAAAAGGTTGTTGGAGCAAGTGCTGTAAATAAAAGACCGGTCCACGGAAGATCAAATTGATTTCCCGAAGACCGAGTCACCCCTACAGTTTTTTTGGCTTCTCTGGGGCAGTCCATCTTAGTAAAAAGATGGGACGGAAAGACAGATCACTAGGGGCCAAAATCCGCTTTATCGCCAGGACTGCATGGCTTTATATTATCGCTTATCTAGGCAATTCCTTCATTGATTATGACAAAAATCGCCGTTTAGCCCTCAAAGGGATTGGATAAATTGGCCAAAAACTTGGATTATTTTGATCAAATGGACGGAATCAGTTTGCTAAGTGCTGATTTCGATAATTGGAGGGGGCTATTCCAAAAGCTTGCTTAAAAGCCCTGGAAAAATAGGCGGGGTCGCTAAAGCCAATCGCATAGGCTACATCAGATACATTATAGCTGGGGTCCTTCAATAATTGCTTGGCCTTTTTTAGCCGAACTTCTCGAATGATCTTGACGGGTGTCAGTCCAGTGAGAGCGAGGAGCTTGCGATGGAGTTGTTTGTAGCTCAGGCCCATTTCCCTGCTTAGGAAGTTGATGTTCAAATCTGGATCATCCAGGTGTTGATCAATGCATTTGTGGAGCTTGGCCAGAAAGCCTTCCTCCTTGGTCGAAAGCGATTGCTGGTCAGTTGTGTTGGGGGCTGTTTCCGTACCCCAGCCGTTTTTTTGGCGGAAATATTGGTGCAGCTTGCGCTGTTTGTCCAGGAGATTGCGAATGCGCAGTTGTAATTCTTGTTCGTCAAAGGGCTTGGTCAGGTAGGCATCTGCTCCCTTGTCAAGACCCGTGAGTCTGGCCTCTTGCTTGTTTTTGGCCGTGAGCAGGATGATGGGGATGTGACTGCTTCGCTTGTCCTGTTTTAATCGCTCGCACAGCTCATAGCCATTCATCTCTGGCATCATCACGTCGCTGATGATCAAATCAGGAATACCATTCAAAGCCTTTTCCAAACCCTCCCTGCCATTATAGGCCATCTCTATGCGATATTGATCCTTTAGGCCAGTAGCAATATATTGCCCCAAATCAGGATGATCTTCGACTAAAAGAATAAGGGGAGCCTCCGCTGTTTTTTCGAGCGGAGGGACCACTGGACTTTTTGATGGCTGAAGCACCAGAGGCAGTACGACATCAAATCGCGTCCCCTTTTGCCATTCGCTGTTCACACTGATTTCCCCAC
>JBCBDH010000357.1:0-6774 GCA_038529855.1 Bacteroidota bacterium
GTACGTCACTTGGCTGAGCAACAGCAACCAAAGCAAAGAGGAGAAATGCTGCGGTTAATAATAGATTCAATCTTTTCATAATCAGAATAAATTGGTTTTGATTAAAAAATGAGTTTTCTAAAGTCAAATAATATGGCTAAAGTAATGGAATAAACATGCTGTGCTTCAATCTATTAAAGCTATCGGAAAGATGTCCAGGATTGGAAGTAATACAGTTCTTTAGTACTTGCAAATCTAAAGGATATTTTTCGGATAACATAGATAATACTTCGTAATTATTTCGGGATTGATCTTATGATCGGAGGCTTTCGACATGGGCAGGATGCGCCCGTCTTTGTAGAGGATCCTAATTTCGTTTTTGTGTGTGCTGTACGCACTGTTGGATTCTTTGCCTTCAAACAATATATAATCACCGTTTAAATTTTCTTGCCCGAAAACGCTTACAAGCTTATGACGTACTTTTTCGATATGGTCACGTTCAAAAGGAGAATTTGATAAGACTATTTTAAATAATCTTCGATCCAGAATGCTCTTCGATAGATAAGAAAGCACAAAATCCTCATTTTGACGATTGGATTTAAATAAGCTGATAATATCTGTATCGTCCAAATTGGCATAATGCCCTAATAGCTCATTTGGATTTTGTCGAAAGTCCGCAGGCTGAAAGTCTTCGTACAAAAAACAGCTCAAACTCGGAGAGCTGACCAATTGGTTTTTGGCTTTAGCCATCGCCTTCGCTCGCTTTAAAGCCCTGATGAGCATTTGCTCCGCTACCAAAGAGGTCTTGTGTAAATACACCTGCCAATACATCAGCCGCCTGGCCATCAAAAACTTTTCTATCGAATAAATGCCTTTTTCCTCAACAACTAGTTCATCCTCACTCACAGAAAGCATCTTGATAATACGGTCATAGCCAATCACACCTTCAGAAACCCCCGTAAAAAAACTGTCGCGATTGAGGTAGTCCATTCGATCCATATCCAGTTGGCTCGATACCAATTGATGCAGAAAGCGTTTGGGGTATTCATCCTGGAAGATCCGAATCGCCATACTCAGCTGACCATCAAACTCCTCATTGAGCGCTTCCATAAAGAGCAGCGAAAGCTCCTCGTGATGGATATTGACAAGGGTATGCTCCAGCGCATGAGAAAAAGGGCCGTGACCAATATCGTGCAGCAAGATGGCAATGGAAGCTGCTTTGGCTTCTGCTTCTGTAATGTCAATACCTTTGGAACGGAGTACATCAATAGCCTGAGTCATCAGGTGCATGGCGCCGAGTGCGTGGTGAAAACGAGTGTGCAAGGCACCAGGATAAACATAGTGAGTCAGGCCAACCTGTTTGATGCGTCGAAGTCTTTGAAAGTAGGGATGTTCGATCAAATCGAAGACAATCCCATAGGGAATACTCACAAAACCGTAGACAGGGTCGTTAAAGATTTTTTTCTTATTCATAAACGGTACCCCCGTAAGGGGAGTGGCTGAATAATCGCTTTAGGATGGCAAATTTACGGCTGTTTGAGCAAATCTTTCTGGTCTGAAGTAAAATAAAGATTAAATTTTTACTTCTCTGTCTTTCAGCCTGTCTACAGCATGTTCCCTGGCGTTTGATTATCAAAACTACACAGCCAGATACTTCTGATAGGCCCCTTGTCAAAATATACCGAAAGATTCGGACGTTATGATGTAGCTTCTGCAAGGTACGATGAAACTTTATCCATCAAGACCATTTATTAGGTAGACTGTTTTCCCGCCTTTTTGGTTGCTTGGCAGAAGGAGAAATCAAAAAAATAATAGGAATTGTGAAAACAATCATCACACTCCAACAGTATAAAAAGAGCAGTGTGCCGCTATCTACTCAGCGATATGGGAAAAAGAATAGATTTGTATCTATTTAAATGTTTTGATCTTAGCACAATTCTTATCAATTTTAAGCCTATTCACTAATAGACCACTAACCAACGATCAATGGAGAAAATTAAAATCCTATGGGCCGACGATGAAATCGACCTCCTCAAGCCTCAAATGATGTTCCTTAAGAATAAGGGATACGATGTTATTACCGTTACCAATGGTCACGATGCCCTCGAAGAATGTGATGACACCAATGATATTGATGTCGTTTTTTTGGATGAATCTATGCCTGGTCTCACTGGTTTGGAAACCCTGGCCAAAATCAAGGAGAGCAATCCAGCCCTTCCCGTCGTGATGATTACCAAAAACGAAGCGGAAAATGTAATGGAAGAAGCCATCGGTTCCCAAATCACAGATTACCTCATCAAACCCGTCAACCCCAACCAAATCCTGCTGACGCTCAAAAAGATCATTGATAAAAAGAGATTGGTGGGCGACAAGACTGCTTCTGATTACCAACAGGAGTTTCGACAGATATTGATGGATATTAGCTCTGGGCTTGATTTTGCCGAATGGGTAGATATTTACAAAAAAATCATCAGTTGGGAGCTCAAACTCGATCAGTCTAATACCACTGAAATGGCCGACATTCTCTCTATGCAAAAGAGCGAGGCCAATGCAGCATTCTCCAAGTTTGTGGTCAAGAATTACGAGAAATGGGTCAATGGTAAGGTCGAAGCACCCAATATGTCCTATAATCTGCTTCGCAATAAAGTATTTACAGAGCTCAAACCCGATGTACCTACGGTCGTTTTGCTACTGGATAATCTCCGTTTTGATCAGTGGAAAATGCTCGAACCCATCTTCTCTGAGCTGTTCAGAATAGAAGAGGAAGACTTTTTCTACAGCATCTTACCTACCTCTACCCAATACAGCCGCAATGCGATCTTTTCTGGTCTGATGCCCAGTGAAATAGAATCCTATTATCCCGAATGGTGGAAAAATGACAATCAGGAAGGGGGAAAAAATTTGCACGAACACGACCTGCTGTCCGAACAAATCCGTCGCACCTTCCGCAAACCCATCAAATTTGATTATTTCAAGGTCACTAATGTCAATCATGCCAAACAGCTACAGGACAACATCTTGAATTACCTGAACAATGACCTGTCGATTATCGTCTACAATTTTATCGATATGCTTTCGCATGCGCGGACAGAGATGGAGGTGCTTAAGGAATTGGCTGGCGATGAAACGGCTTATCGCTCCCTGACGCGTTCTTGGTTTGAGCATTCGCAGCTTTGGAGTGCTTTACAGCGAATTGCGGAAAAGGATATCCAGTTAGTAGTTACTACTGACCACGGTACCATCAGGGTCAAAACGCCTTCTAGGGTAGTGGGTGATCGGGAAACAACGACGAATTTGCGCTATAAGGTAGGGCGTAATTTGCAGTATGAAAAACGAGATGTATTGGATTTTCGCGATCCCAAAAAGGTAGGTTTACCAAGACCCAATGTCAGCTCGACCTTTATTTTTGCCAAGGAAGACATTTTCTTTCTCTACCCCAATAATTACAACTATTACCACAATTATTATCGCAATACTTTCCAACACGGCGGTATTTCACTAGAGGAAATGGTCTGCCCTGTGGTGCGTATGCGCTCTAAATAAGCTATTGGGTCTCCGTATCGGGCTGGTAAGTGGCCAGTCGGATACGGGCGGCTTCTTCTCCATCTCCCCACCCTGGGTAGCGCTCCAGAAAAGCGTCAAATCGGCTGCGGCTTGCCAAAAAGGTAATCCGTTGACCAAATTTGCCTTTTTCCTTTAAATAAACATCGATTACCTTAAATAGGCCGTAATCTCGATGGCGGATGCGTTCTATTTGGTGAAAAGGATAACGATAGGTCTTAAAATAATTGGAAGCAAAGAAAAAAGGTGCCTTTACATCAATCCGTTTCAGCCGCATGACGGACCAATAAAGCAAGCCAATACCTGTCAATAAAAACAGGGTCAGCCCAATCCGAAAGGGCCAAATGGAAAAAGGGCCAAGAAAAGGAACTTCAGTAAAATAGGTGACGAGGGTAGACGTCCCAAAGAAGACGATCCAAATCGTTGGGATACCTATTTTCACAACAAGGGTAAGAGACGAGGAGATATTTATCATAACTGAAATCGCACTGCTTGTTTAGGTTTTACTCAAAGACTTCTCCTCTGCACGTTTGGTCACTCGCTGGCAAATGACGATACTCACCTCATAGAGCAAAAACAAAGGCATACCAATAAGAAACTGCGTGATCACATCTGGAGGGGTAATAACTGCAGCCATGATCAAAATGATCACAAAGGCATGGCGACGATAGCTTCGCATAAAATCGGGATAGAGCAGTCCTACCTTAGACAAAAAATAGACAACAATAGGCAATTCAAATACAAGCCCAGTTGGTACCGTAAACATGGTCATATAGCTCACATAAGAAGCCAGCGTTGGCGCACTTACCGCCCCCACATTATAGCCCGCCAAGAAGGTGATGGCAAAGGGGGAGATAACAAAGTAGCCAAAGAAAACCCCACTGAGGAAAAGCAGTGAGCAAACCAGTACAATACCTCTCGCGGCCTTTTGCTCCGTCTCGTACAAACCTGGCTTGATAAAACGCCAGATTTCCCAAAAGATATAGGGAAAGGAAATTACCAGCCCCAGCAGCATAGACACTTTCAAATGGACGATAAACTGTTCTCCCAATTCCTTAGTAATTAATTGGAAGTCAGGTGGATAAAAATTGAGACCAGGAAATATGCCATTGATGATCTGATAGGTAATAAAGCTGCTCTGCTTGGGGGCAAGGATGATGTTGTCAAAAACCCACTGTCCAGGAAGGAAAACCACCACGGCGAATAGGGCAATGGAGGCGACTGAGCGAATTAGATGCCAACGCAATTCCTCCAAGTGGTCCAAAAAAGACATCTCTTTTTCATCCCCCACATTTAGACTTTCCTGATCGACGTCTATCTGATCTAATGGCATTTGGTATCGTTTATACTTAAAACAAAGTGGCTCGGGCTTACCCTAAACTCACTTTTGGGACTAGTTATAATTTTAATGTGGCTTAGCTGAACCAAGCACCTTTCTATACCCAACCTTAAGCGCAAAACTACAAAATTTTTAGTGGTGTAGTCGGATTTCAAGCAGGCCTATCAGGGCATTCTTGGTTTCGACCACTTTTTTCCTAAAATGTTTAATGCTTGGCTGTATCTTTTTGTTCTTTTTTCGTTATGACATTGTCTAAAAGCTATGGATGATTTCCACCCCATCCTATTATACAAGACAATCGTATAAAACCACTTTATCCTTAGTAGACTTTACCTTTATTGACGCTAGAAAAAGCTGTTTTACCATCGGTGAAACCAGATTTTCTGTAGAGCGATTACAAGTAGATTAATATCCTGTAATAATAGCTTGTGGCATAGCCCAAGTGAGGAATCTCTTGTTGCAGTATAATTAATTAAGAATACTACAATCATCTCTGTTTACTGGCTTTGATGGCCAGTAAGCCCTTGGGTCTTGTACCCATTTGATTAAACCATTTTTAAAAGAATTGTTTAAAACTGTCATGCCATGTCCATACCTAAGGAGCCACGTCAAATTATGATCAATCTGATGTACATCGTCTTAACCGCCATCTTGGCGCTCAATGTCTCTGCCGAAATTCTCAACGCCTTTGTCGTTATGGATAAAGGAATAGCGGAAAGCAACAGCATGGTCGATCGCGCCAATCACCAAATCATTGCCGCCATTGATCAGCAGGCCGATGCCTATCGACAGTTTGAACCTCAGAGAAAACAAGCCCATCGCGCACAAGAAATCGCCCAAGAATTTGTCAATTACGTAGAAGAAATCAAACAGGAGATCATCAAAAAATCTGGAGGCTATGATAAGGAAGGTCGATTAAAGGGCCTGAAAAACAAGGACGTTACCAGTCGGATTATGTTAAAAGAGGGTAGGGGCGATGAATTGGAAGTCCGTATTAAATCCGTGAGAGACAGCCTCTTAGCTTTGGTAGAGCAAATGGATGACCGCGCTTTGATCGAGGGCAGTATCCCTTTGCGAGTGCAAGAACTCCCCGAAGATACCGACAAGGAGACCTGGGCAGAACTCTTTTTTCAACAGATGCCCATCGTTGCTGTACTCCCCCTTTTGAGCAAGCTACAAAACGACGCCAAAGTAGCTGAAACCACCCTGCTCAATTACTTTTTTGATCAAATCAGCGGAGAGGATACCCACAATGCCTATGTGGCGATGGTTGCTGCCAATAAGAGCTATGTGATTCGTGGAGAAGAACTCAATGCAGAGATTTTCCTTGGCGCCTACAGCAGCACGACCAATAATATCGCTGTCCGCGTGAATGGACAATCGGTCCCCGTTCGTGATGGGAAAGCCCTTTTTCAAACGCGTCCTAACACGATAGGCCCCCAAACGCTAGATGTCCAAATTAAAAAACGACATCCCATTACTCAGGAAATTAATACTTATAACAAGACTTATAAATATGAAGTTGGAGAACGCTCGGTAGCGGTATCTGCGGATAAAATGAATGTATTTTATGCTGGGGTGGACAATCCAATTAGCATTTCCGTTGCCGGCGTTCCCAGTCAACAAGTACGCGTAAGCGCTGAAGGGCTTTCGCTCCAATCCCTTGGCAATGGCCAATACACGGTAAAACCCCGTCGCCCTGGTCAAACAGCGATTACCGTTTCTGGGGGTGGATTGACACCTACTTCCTTTCCCTATCGCATCAAGCGCATTCCCGATCCCAAAATCCTAATTGGCAATAAAAATGGGGGAACCATGAGCCCAGGAGAACTCAAAGCCTACCGCGGCCTACACCCCCATTTAGAGCGTTTCGACTTCGATGCGGTCTGCGAAAT
>JBCBDH010000358.1:0-6765 GCA_038529855.1 Bacteroidota bacterium
TTAAAATACGAGCTATTGGAGGCTTATAAGGCGCAGACTAATAACGCAGACGAATAAATAAAGCTATCAAAAGTTATTATAAATCATTTTTAGCTGATTATTAGTCTCTTGTTCCTTGATTTCATTAATGATTTTGGTGATGTCTTCTACCTCTGCTTGTAGTTGGTTTTGTTGCTCAGGAGTAGCAAATTCGATCAGTGATCGATAGTTTTCCCTAAGCTCGTGCATCGTTTTGGTTGATGAGAAGCGCTTCCAAGGAGAAACCATTGGATTGCCAGCCATAGCCTTTAGACTTTCTCGCGCTTCTCGAACTGTAGTAAGATCGGCCTGCTGCAGGATCGCACTGTAGGATTCATAAAAGGAAATGGCGCTAAATCCATCTATGTCTTCTAGGTTTTTCTCAAAGAAGGGTAGGTATTTATCATCGGGCTTAGAAGCATAGACCTTACCAACCGCCGCAACAATATTGAAATCGCGCTCTGATTCTAATCTCTGGGCATAGTCAAGGGCCACATTCTCATCCAAACCAATCAAGGCATCCAATGCCGCAGATAAAACGGGATAGGCTTGATCTCGCTCAATGGCTGTTTTGACTACTGTTACATTCTGTGAATCCCCACTTACGCCCAACATGCCCACCGCGGAGGCCCTTACGGAAGAATGGATATCATTGATGGCCAGCATCTTTATTTTATCGAGTAGGTTAGGATCAGTATTATTGACCTTGCTCAGTGCAATACGACGAAGTTCCCAATAAGGATCGTCAAGCGCATCAATATACATTTGGGCAACTGCTGGATTGGGGCTTCCGCCCAAATTGCGAAGTGCTTCCAAACGATGAATGAAATTTGGAGCATTATAATACTGAAATATCAGAGCTTCCTCTGATTTTTGATCGTTCTTTTCAGCCAATAATACATCCTCTGCATCCACCAACATCAATTTGGGCTCGCTATCTACAGGGAAGCTAAAGCTTTGCTTGCGTTTATCAAGCATCACCTTATGGCGAGTAGGTTTTTTAGCTTGGGTATAGACATCGATAGAAAAAGGCAATTGAAAGATTGGCGGATTTTGTTTTTCTGGATCTTGGGTCTGTTCAATATTCACAGTAGCCATTCCCGTTTCTGCATCATAGTCATAAGTAATATCCAGTATGGGATGCCCTGCACTGAAGTACCATTGGTTAAAAAACCAATTGAGGTCTTCTCCCGTCACTTCTTCAAAAGCCAAACGGAGGTCGTGAGCCTCTACGGCAGTATAGGCATTGTCTTTCAAATAGCGATTGAGCCCAGCCCAGAAAGCTACATCCCCCACATAATTACGCAGTTGGTGAAGAACCAGCCCCCCCTTATTATAGCTGTGGGCATCAAACATGTCCTCCTTATTCTTATAGCCAAAATAGATTAAGGGGTGGATGCCCCCTTGTTTGGTGGAGCCTAGATAGCCATTCATTTCATCCAGGCGATGATGATCAGCACGATCTTTTCCATACTTATGTTCCATCCAAAGGTATTCACTGTAATTGGCAAAGCCCTCATTCATCGTCAAATTGGCCCAGCTTTCACAGGTAACCAAATCACCAAACCAGTGGTGGAATAATTCGTGAGCAATAATCAGCTCATTGGTATAATCATCAATGAGTTCGCGATCAGTGCGTTGGATAAATTCACCAAAAATGACCCCTGTGGTATTTTCCATAGCTCCAGATACATAGTCGCGAACGATGACCTGAGCGTATTTGGACCAAGGATATTTATAGTCGAGCTTATCAGAAAAGAAGGTCAGCATTTCGCGGGTCCCATTAAATATCGCCCGCGCGTGTTTTTCGAACTCAGGTTCTACATAATAGTCGACCGCTATTCCATTCCACTCCTCCTCAACAATAGCAAATTCGCCAACGGCCAACATAAAGAGATAAGGGGCATGTGCTTGATCCATTTTCCAATAATCGGTGCGGGTGCCATCGCCATTATTATTAGAAGAGACGAGCAAACCATTGGAGAGGGTTTTGAAACGATCTTGAACGGTCAAGTAAATTTCTTGTGTACAACGTTCATTGGGTTTGTCGACAGTAGGGAACCAGCGAGAATTGTATTCAGTCTCCCCCTGCGTCCAAATTTGCATGGGTTTGGTGGGATGTGTTCCATCGTGATTGATGAAAAATAGGCCTTGGTCAGAAGTGATGGCGGCACTACCTCCTTCAGGGCCTTCCGCTGGTTTGGCCGTGTAGTCAATGGCAATGCTGTATTCTTCTCCAGGTTGGTAGGTGCGATCAAGTAAAATATTGATTTGTTGGCCATCATAATCATACTTCACATCGCGGCCATCTGCCAATTGGACTTTGTGAAGATCAAAGCCTTTAGCATCCAGAATGAGTTGATCAACAGCATAGAAATAAGGCTTTAGCTTTAGCGTTGCCTTTCCCATGACGTGTTGCTTCCCCCAATCGAAGCGCAGCTCAAGTTTGGTGTGAAGCAAATCACTCTTCAGGCTATAAGAAGGATGATAAACTGGTAAGGTATAATTGGGGACTGCTTTTAGTTTTTCTGGAAGTGGAGCTGTGACAAAGAGCGTATCTAATTCTCTCTCTTCAATGGTGACTTCTGGAATGGATTGAACAGTTTTTTTACCAGATTTACAAGCAATGGCTAAAATCAGGAAGAGGGATAAAACGGAAAAGCGAAAGGCCATATGTATTTTATTTGATCAGGTGCTACCTTTTTGCAATATAGGGACACAAAAATAAAGAGAAATTTTACAAGATGCTTGCCCTATGGCCCCAAACGTTGAATGCATTCGACAGATTGCAAAGAATTGACCTACAGATAAAGCAAAAAGAAGTCATTTTTTGAAAATATAATTTTTTTGCGTATTTTTAGGCTGTATAACAGCAAAAAAATGAAAAACTATCTTGCTCTTTTTCAACAGTTAGCAGAGGAGCTGAAACAACATCAAGAGGTTCGTCTATTGGCTCATTGTACCTTCCCCCCCGCCTCCTCAATCGCTATCGCTCAAGTCGAAGCCCAGATAGGCCAAGCCTTGCCTCCTGCGCTTCAACAGTTTTATCGACAAAGTAATGGACTCCAAATTCGATGGATATTTGAGGAAAATGAGCAGCTAGAGGAGGACCTTCATCAATGGCAAAGCGAAGCGGTCGATTGGCATTATGCGCAAACACAATACCGCGTTGAAGATGGTCTGATTATGATACTCCCAATTGAAGAAATGGCCAAAGCCTTCAAAAGTACAGATTCAGTATCGAAAGATACTTTGCTTTTTCCTTTTGATCGATTCCACGATGATGTTATGATGGCGCTCCGCATTTCCTCGAATTGGGAATGGCTGCTTGATCTTGTTCAAGATCAACACAGTGACATCTGTCGCTCCAATCCAACAGCTATTGATTCTTATTTCGAGTTTTTATTGGCTAATAAAGGATCGGTCCACCGTAGAATTTATTTTTACGAGCGCTCACCAGATACTGTTCAGAAGCTTATCCAAAGTCCCGCAGCTTACTGGACGAAGGCTCGGCAGTTTCAGCTCCATCAAAATCATTTAAAACATCATTTTCCGCTTGCAGATCAAGTGGGGAAGAGTATGCAAGGTCTACAGCTCTCCTCTATTTGGCAAAATTTGGCGAGTAGCCCAGCCATGCGAAAGAAAGAATTGAAAGACATTTTGACCCAACACCAGGAATTTCTAGCAACAGGGGGTGCAGGAGGAAAATGGTCTACCTTATTGGTGCGAGGATTGACTATTGGATGGTATCAATCATCAGATTCAACTAGTGGGCAACAGGCTTGGTTGGAGCACCGTCGTTTGGATAAAAGTGTTTCGCTGGAAGGTGCGCATCTGCCTTATGCCAATCTAGTTGGTTTGTACGCGCCAGCCCAAAGTTTCAAAAGCGCTGATTTCAGCTATAGCCTGTGTACGGATGCGATGTTGGACCACAGCGATTTCAGCCATGCCAATCTGGAAGGGATTGACTTTTCGAGAGCCAGTTTGCGTCAAGTCTCTTTTCGAGGGGCTAATCTTCGCTATGCTGATTTTGAAAACTGTGATTTATGTGATGCGGACTTTAGCCATGCCCAGTTGGAAGGCGCAAGATTTCCTGGCACCCAGCTGGATGGGGTTCGCTATACCGTGGGTCAGACGGCTACTTTATGATCGCGAAGGGCATCGTTGAGAGATACCTTTTTGTCGGTACTTTCTTTTCGCTTGCCAATAATCAATGCACAAGCTACTTGGTAATTTCCTGCGGGAAAGTCCTTAGTATAAGTACCAGGTATGACAACAGATCTGGCGGGTACTCTACCCTTATAGGTAATGGGTTCTGGTCCAGATACGTCAATGATACGCGTTGATTTGGTTAGAACGACATTTGCTCCTAGTACCGCTTCGCGTTCAACACGGACCCCTTCTACAATAATGGATCGAGAACCAATAAAACAGTGATCTTCTATAATCGTTGGAGCAGCTTGGAGCGGTTCCAAAACACCTCCAATACCCACACCTCCACTGAGGTGAACATGCCGACCAATTTGTGCGCATGAACCCACGGTCGCCCAGGTATCCACCATTGTTCCCGTTCCCACCCAGGCACCAATATTTACATAGCTGGGCATCATGATCACCCCTTTTTCAAGAAAGGCACCATGTCTGGCAATCGCATGAGGCACCACTCGAACACCTTGTTCAGCGTAGTTGCTTTTTAGCGGAATCTTATCGTGAAATTCAAAAGGACCGACCTCAATCGTTTCCATTTTTTGGATGGGAAAATAAAGGACAACCGCTTTCTTCACCCAATCATTGACCCGCCACTCGCCATTTTCCAATGGCTCCGCAACCCGTAACTCTCCTCGATCTAATAAGGCAACAACTTGGCGGATGGCTTCCAAACTAGACTTCTCTTTCAGTAGATTTCGGTCTTCCCAGACTTGCTCGATAATGGATTGCAGTTTTTTCATAGATAGGTAGATTTGCGGACTAATTATTGAGGCGCTAAAGTTATAAAGCTATTGTATAAAAATTGACAAGTTTGTAGAAAATTATGCCTGTAGGCCCTTTAGATTTTAAATAACTTGCGACAATCATTGATTCATCGAGGCATAATCAAAATTCATGCATTCAAAAAATTATACTTTAATCATCTTATCAGTCCTTTTGGTCGTCCTTGTAGCCCCTCTCTTTGCCCAAAATAGTGGATATTGGACTGCTCTTGAAACAACACAACTGACCAGCAGACAAGTCCAACCAGATATCCAACCCTTAAAGTACAAGGCATTTAGCCTGGATCAGATCAAACTCGATCAACTGCTTGGGCAAGCCCCAGAGCGCTTTAGTTCTTATGAGGAGGACGAAGTGATCATTGAACTGCCCATGCCTGATGGCAGTTTCCAACATTTTCAGGTAGAATATGCCCCAGTGATGCATCCTGATTTGGCTGCTCGTTATCCAAACATTCGCACTTATGTAGCTTATGGTATAGAAGACCCACAGGCTTACGCTCGCTTGGATTACAGCCCGTATGGTTTCCATGCTCAAGTATTCAATCATCAAAAGGGTAGCATTTTAGTTGATCCTTTTTCCAGCGTACAAACTGACTATTACATCAGCTATTACAAGAAAGATTATCAGAGCGAAATAGCTTTTCATTGTGGAACGGAGACCGTCGTCAATAAAATTACAGAAGCGGAGCGATTGACATCAGCCAGAGCAGCGGGTGATTGTGATCTGCGTAAATATCGCCTGGCTTTATCTTGTACGGGAGAGTACGCCAGTTTTCACGGTGGGACAGTTAGCTCAACACTGGCCGCGATGAATACAGCGATGGCTCGAGTCAATGGCATTTACGAAAGGGATTTTGGTATTACAATGGAATTGATTGCCAATAATGATGAGCTGATTTTTTTGAATGCGGGTTCTGATCCATTTACCAATGGTAGTGGTGGGGCTATGTTGGGCCAAAATCAGTCGACCATTGACGATATCATTGGTACAAGCAATTACGATATTGGCCATGTTTTTAGCACAGGAGGAGGAGGAATTGCTGGATTAGGGGTTGTTTGTTCTTCTTCGAGAAAAGCACAAGGGGTAACGGGTTTGTCTAGCCCAATTAATGATCCCTTTTATGTGGATTATGTGGCTCACGAGATAGGTCATCAATTTGGAGGTAACCATACTCAAAACAATCGATGCAATTCCGTAAGCAGTACTTCCATGGAGCCAGGGAGTGCTTCGACCATTATGGGCTATGCGGGGATTTGTGCGCCTAATGTTCAATTTAATAGTGACGATTATTTTCATGCCATCAGTATTCAAGAGATTGTCAATTATTCTAATTCTGACCAAGGAGATTCCTGTCCAGAAAAAATCTCTACTGGTAATAATCTGCCTACTGTGGATGCTGGATCAGATTATATTATTCCTATCAGTACACCTTTTGCCCTTACGGCTAATGGGGATGATGAGGATGGAGATGCGCTGACTTATTGCTGGGAACAAATGGACCCACAGGAAGCAAGCATGCCACCAAGTTCTAGCTCATCAGCTGGCCCTTTGTTTAGGTCTTATTCACCTGTGGCTAGTCCTACCCGTTATTTTCCAAGACTACCTGATTTGATCAATAATTTTGATTCAGATTGGGAGGAGCTACCTGGGGTGAATAGAACGATGAATTTCCGTTGTACGGTTCGCGATAATCATTTGGGCAATGGCTGTACGGCAGAGGATGATTTGGTGTTAACAGTAATTGCTTCCGCTGGT
>JBCBDH010000359.1:0-6754 GCA_038529855.1 Bacteroidota bacterium
ATGGGCGAGATTCGAATTTTGTCTTTGATGGATTGGATAAGAGAGGGAGAAACTTTTCGGCGGTGGACACGGCTTTTGATAAATTCGCGGAAGGATTTTTCTTTACTGAGAACCTCCAAGTACATGGGGTTTTGTTGTATTTCTCTGAGTAGTTCTCTTTCGGCTTCTTTGCTTAACTCGTTATCTAGATACATATTGACCTTTCTGACGAGATCCTGATAATTTTGCTGATTCCCCATTGCTCTTGATTTTAAACTACTCATGATTTTGGATGCTCAGACTCGTCTAAAAGGAAAAGGACAATGGGTGCCTGCAATTGGGGTAATCACAGAACAAGGACTTGATCCACTGACCGAAAAATGTGTACTCCTTCTAAACATGACTTAAAATCGAATCCAACAACAAGACCAGGACCCAAAGGTCCTGGCTGAGTAGTTGTGGTTAACAAATACAATATTTTAAGAACGCTTATCCCGATAACCCATGGATTCAGCGTAGTTCTTCAATTTTTCCTTTAGCATATTCCGGGCACGGTGTAGCCTTGAGCGTACCGTACCAATTGGAATATCAATAATCTTAGAGATTTCCTCGTAGGTAAAGCCTTCGATATCACAAAGTAAAATCACAGTCCGAAAGTCGACAGGCAGCGCATTCACCGCATTGGTGACTTCATCTCCCATCATACTTTGATAGATTTCTTGACGCATATCAATATGACCGGAGTACTTGGTATTGTCCTCCTCATCGTGATAGCTGATGATATCTTCAAAGTCGACCTTTGTGGGTCTTTTGCTCTCCTTGCGATAGTTATTGATAAAAGCATTCTTCAAGATCTTGAATAACCAAGCTTTTGCATTGGTTCCTTCAATATACTTATCAATAAATCGGAATGCCTTGAGGTAAGTTTCTTGCACCAAATCGCTAGCATCGCTCTCATTATAGGTGAGATTGAAGGCAAAATTGAACAGTGCATCCGCATGCGGATAGAACTCATCCTCAAAAACATTGGAGGGCTTGTTTGTACCAGTATCTTTGTTTGCCATCAGAATCATAAAGATAGAAATTAAACGATCAATAATGATGCCTTACACTTATTATTGGTGAAGCAATTTCAATTGGAGCAACCAGCCGATAGCTAAAAAAGTTTCCTCAAGTGTCTTTTTGTCCAAAAAAATTAGATTTACCCATCTACAATCGTTAACTCAATCAAAGCCATCGTTGACACATTCAATGGGGGCGTTCATCCTCTCGCACCAGCATCTTATGCCGAATAACACTAATTTACATCTATGTCATTTGTGATGCTAAACACTGGGGTTTACCTACCTTTCTTTTAACCGCCCAAGATCACAAATTAGAATAAGAGCGCAGTTGTTCTCAACCAACTGATAAGCGCCAATATCGAAAAACCACACTGGTAATAACACGGAAAACAAAGTCAAAAAGAGAACGGTCGATACCTATCGCTCCGCTCTAATCGAATTGAACATGCTTGCAAAGATGGAAAACCAAGCATGGGCTCAACAATTCAGGTAACAGCTCTATGGTCGAGTGCGCATATAGATTTGTCTAGCTCAGATGTGTTTAATTTTCTCATATTAAAACCTTATGATCATGAAATCAAGTATTAAGTTTTTGTTGTCCTTCAGTACTTTATTGTTATTTATGGGTCTGACTTTTAATGCCTGTACCAATAAATCGCAAGAAGAGGCAGAGGTAAAACCCACAGATAAATTAGTTACGACCACAAGTGTACGATCAGGGGAAACCTCACAATTAGGAATAATTACAGATGGCATATTTAGATTTACTGTCTCTCAGGATGTATTAGCAGAAGCCTACAGCTCCAACCTGGAAGCCAACCTGGAAGAGTCAGGAGAATTGCAAGAAGCAAGAGTAGATATACCAGAGAGTGAGGACGAAATAGCTTACTTAGTATTATCTGGTTCATTGGGAGAAGAAGGCAGCGCTTCGATGAGTGTCAACGTGTCGCTGGATGAAATAGAAAGTGGATTTTTGGTGATGATCAATGCCAATCCTGTCTACCCAGGACTTTGCTATCGCAATAATTGTAATAATTGCTCTCAGGTGCCCAACCTTCCTGGTCCAAGCTGTAATTGCCAATCAGGAGGTGTAAATTGTCCATATTCCATTGACCCTACCTTCTTTTGGGTTTGGTAATACCTAGTTAAATTCATCAAAATCCTTATCTACACTTTCCAAAACCAACAAAATAAACCACCCCCATCGTTAACTCAACCACCCTTATCGTTTATCCTGCTCTACCCACATCAAGCAGTTAATAGTCCTACCTTGTGGCCGTATCCGAAAGGATCATATCATTTACTCTCCGGCAATAGCATCCCTGACCAGGGATCACAATATCAAATATTTACTTTTTCGACACTACAGTTTTAGTCCAAAAGGGCAAAACATCATCCGGCCTTTGGTCTGTATTTTTTAATTAAAACCACTTGATAAACAGTTATGAAAAGCAAAAATTTGATTTCCATGACCATTCGATTTGCCGTCTGTGTAATCTTGATTACTAGTATTTTTATGGCCTGCCAGAAGGAGACCATTCAAACCGGAGATACGACACTAGACCTCATCGAAACTGCTGATTTTAGAAGCAATAATCCCCTATTCAATGAGATCAGACTCAGACAGGGATTACTCGATTTTCCATCACAAGACTACTTTGACGCCGCGATTGATGAATTAATCGCCCTGGAAGAAGAACTAGCCACTTACGTGAGCGACCGCTATTCAGGCACAGAAGAAGAATTTCCCTACTACCAAGCCACCTACGACCCCGAAGGTCCATTTGAAGCCACCAACCCAATCACAGGCGAAAGACTATCCGCCCTAGAAGACAGTGACATCCCCTATTTTGAGGAAGACCCCATTGGCTGGTTATTCGAAAGTGCAACGGGATTGGAATCCATTCGGAAAAAACTTCAAAATATCGAACGCGATATGGAAGAGCAAGGAACTTACAATCCCGATGAGAATGACCCTGATGATTTTTTCATCTATGACGATAAGCTTCGTACTGTATTAAATACGGGCTTAGAAATCAAAGTGGGCACTTCTATTTACAAATATGCCTCTTCTACTGCTTTGATCGAAATTGCCGATGGCAGTTTTGACCTACTTACCGAGCTAAGAGGAGTATTTGCGGTAGAGATTGCCTGGCAGGAAGAACCTATCCTACCCACTACAGGAATGGTACAAGCACACCCTTTGGTATTACAACACCAAATGATTCAGGTACATAAAGTAGATGACATCCTCGATGTACAAGCTTGTGCAGCTGACTTTACTGTGAGTCCACATCCTATCCTTCCTCAAACCTTCAATTTCACCAATACCTCTACAGGTAGCTATACCTCTTTGATCTGGGATTTTGGTGATGGAGGAAGCTCTACATCAAATAATCCAACCTATACCTATTCTAATCTAGGTACTTACAATGTTACCCTTACCCTTTACGATGGAGTCAACACCTGTGATGCCGAGGTGACTAGTTTTACCATTGCTGCCGATTGCAATCCTTGTTTTACCTTCAATGTCAATCAAGGACAAGTGAGCTTTACCGATTGCTCGCAGTCTTACTCTGGAGGAACTGTAACAGACTACATCTGGGATTTTGGGGATACCAACTCACAGCAAGGGGCTATTGCTAATCCCAGCCATACCTATGCTGCCAATGGCACTTACACCGTATGTCTGACCATAACAACAGATGATGGTTGTATAGAACAGTTTTGCGATGATGTATTGATCAATATGGAATGTTGCCGGACCAATAAGAAGAACAAACATGATAATGTCGTCAATATCGGAAGCAATCGAGGCTTGAAAGGTAAGGTTTGGATCACTAGCATACCTTTCTACCGCCGCTGGGGAGCTAAAACTAAAGCTTACAGAAACCCCAGTAATTGGAAAAAAACCAAAGCAGATTACATTTTTGCTGGTGTAGGTGGAATTGTTTGGTCGAGCAACTGTACGGTCCAGAACGTGACCAGCTTGGTTGAAGATGAGACGGATAAGAAGAAAGTATCAGTTACTTCTCCAGGGGCGGGGCAGTCTATAGATGTCAGACTCAATGGTTTAGGAGGAACCTTTATTGTTCAAGACAATGGAGCGAATGCGACAGCTACACTTAGCATTTTGACCCCTGACCATTGCGACTAGCGTGAGTTCACATTATTCGACACCTGTATTAATTACATCAAAAGTAGAGGGCCTCTTGGGGTCTTCTACTTGGTATTTAGATGATTAGAAACTAATGATATCGATCCCTTCCACCGTTTTTTCAAACCATTTGACAGGTGCCTGTATTTTATCTCCCGTTCGGGTATCGCATTTGAAGAAGAGATAATAGATTTGTAAGTTTTCCTCCATCCGATCCAATAGGGCAGATAGCCGCTTTTGTCCTTCCAGAGGTTTGCTGTAGAGGTGATTAAGCCGCCAGGCATAATAAGCTTCGTCATGCAGTTCGATGACATCTAGAACTACTTTATCAGCTACATCAAATTTTTCTAGAAAATGACGACCTATAATACCGTGGTGTTTTGACCAATCGCGAGGCTCTGTTTTGTCCTCTAGATGTTTAAAAGTATCATGTACAAAGGCGATGAGCCGAAGATCCTCTCGAACCTGTTCACTCACAAAAAGTCGATCAATATTATCCAATACTTCGCGGATATGAAAGATGATTTTCCCCTCGGGATGCCCAAATCGAGGCTTTCCCCACATCAAGCCTCTAGCATACTCAGGATCAAGAATCAAGCTGTGTTCCAGCGGATTCTCGGGTTGCAAAAGCGCTTCTACATCAATCTCCTCTTGGAGGGTTTTTTTCATATTCCAAATAAGTTAATTTCTTGGCTAAGATACATCATTTTATCTGAAAGCTTTCGAAAAGAAGCCAGCAGGAGGTGCTAGATACAACACCCAAATGAGTAAAAAAGTGCAATTCCAAAGCGCTCTTTTTGATAAAAAAAAGACCTTTGATTTCATCGATTAGCCAAAAGCAAAACGAGCGCTGTTAACGGACTGTTAAAATGAGAAACAATCAATAACAAAGACTAAGGCCAGGCGTTTACCATTTCAACAGAGAACATGAGCTGCGTTCAGCTCTTTAACCACCAAATCAAAAAAAGAGGCCCTATGAAAAAGCTAATCCCAATGCTTGCCGCAGGAATTATAGGCGGTCTAATCGCTCTCAGCGGTGTTTATTGGCTCCAAATTCAAAGTCCGACACTAAATATAGCAGCCCCAAATTATACTCAAAGTGTTAACCACAGAGTAAATGTTAAAGCTCACGCAAATGCTATGCCGTTTGACTTTACAATAGCTGCAGAAAAAGCCATGCCTGTAGTCGTACATATCTCGGCTGCCGAAAGTGAAACCCTCGCCAAGCAACGCAAGCAGCAAGACCAACAAAATAGTGATCCCTTTAGAAACTTCTTTGGTGACGACTTTTTCTTCGGCACCCCATTTGATATGCCCAATCTTCAAAAGAAGGGATCTGGCTCTGGTGTCATCATCGACGCCAATGGTTATATCATCACCAATAATCACGTGGTAGGCTTCGCCGATGAGGTAGAAGTAACCCTCTACGATAATCGAACTTACAAGGCAGAAATTATCGGAACTGATCCCCAAACCGATCTGGCCGTTCTAAAAATCGATGAAACAAATTTACCGACCTTGAGCTATGCTGATTCGGATGAAGCTCGTATTGGAGAATGGGTATTGGCCGTTGGTAATCCCTTTGATCTTACTTCAACTGTCACTGCGGGTATTGTCAGCGCCAAAGGGCGAAACATCAATATCATCAGCAACGAACGCTCTATCGAAGCCTTTATCCAGACAGATGCAGCCGTGAATCCAGGAAATAGCGGAGGCGCATTAGTGGATGCTAAAGGTCAACTACTGGGTATCAATACCGCTATCGCTACTCAGACAGGGTCTTTCTCTGGTTATTCTTTTGCCATCCCAATCAATATGGCGAGAAAAATTGTTGATGATATCATTGAATATGGTAGCTATCAGCGAGCCTTCCTGGGTATCAATATTATGGATATGGACAACGAATTGGCTGAAGAACTCAACCTCAGCATTACCCAGGGGGTATATGTGGATGCCTTGATTGATGGAGGTGCAGCGGGAGATTCTGGTATTCGGGTCAGCGATGTGATTGTAAAGGTGGATAATAGATCAATTAAGTCTGTTCCTGAACTACAAGAAATCGTTGGGCGTTCAAAGGTGGGAGACACTATTACTTTGACGGTTATCAGAAATGGTTCAGAAAAGCAAATTCCGGTACAACTGAAAGCCGGGTGACAAATCCAAGGATTCCATACTGTTTTAGGAATTCCTTAACATTTGTGAGACAACAATTTAGGCTTGAAAAAAGTTACTCAATATAGATAAAAGACTTGTTTAAAGTTGGTTTTTCGTTTTGTTTTGATGCGTCTGTCCCAGCAATTGCCGGGCAGACGTTTTTTATTTCCCATAACCCAATTCGCGCAAAAATCAGTACCTTGCTAATAGCAAGATTACCTATATATGACAAGATACTGGCTGCGCTACCTGGAAGATACACTTTCTCTGTTCTACCCCCGCCTCTGCCTCGCTTGTGGTCAGCACTTGCTTCCCCAGCAGGAAGTAGTTTGCATCTCTTGTCAATATCACCTTCCAAAAACCCGATTTCACCTGTAAAAGGGTTGTCCTTTTGCAGGTG
>JBCBDH010000360.1:0-6732 GCA_038529855.1 Bacteroidota bacterium
ATTGGGATTGGAATAAGGATTGTCTGTGAGTTCGTAAACCTCAGCTACAGAAGCCGTACTACGTCCTCTTCTAATTGGTGCACCAAAAGCCGTCAGACTCAAGCTGTGCTGATCGTTGAATCGCTTTTCGGCAGCAGCATAATAGGACCAGGCATCGTAGAAAGTACCATCTACATAGCCTTCCTGTGCCCAGCGGCGAGAGGCAGAAAAAGAAAAAGCCCAGTTGTTTTGGAGCATCCCAGTCGACCAAGTGCCCATTAAGCGGGAGGAATAACCACTATTGGTTTGAGCAATAGAGACGCGTTTTTGGGCCCTTTGCCTAGAGGCGCGCATGTTGAGATGAATAGAACCCCCCACCCCTCCAAAGGAATAATAGGCTGCTCCAATTCCCAAATCGTTATCCCAACCCCGTGTTACATCATTCAAACCGCCCCAGGTGTTGAAAAAGATACGACCATCATTGAGCTCGTTGACGGGCACACCATTGACGTAGTAGCTCAACTCGCGGTTATCATAACCTCTAAAGCGATGCCACCTCCGACCAAAGACAAAGCCCATAGTTGCGGTAAAAGCATCCCGACCACTACCAAGTAGGCCAGAAAACTGCAAATCGTCAGTATCTTCTTCGTCGATTTGATCGGCATTCAGACTAATGGTGGGGATTGTCCCCGTTGCACTAGGGCTGATGTAGAGGGTAATTCGCCCCAAATCAATCTCCTCTTGCCCAGAGGCAGGTTGAGGTAAGATATCGCGCTTCAATTCAATTTCATCCTGCAAGAAAACCACCATAGCACCTTCTTCGTAGTTCATATCCAGCTGAAAGCGGCCTTTCGCATCCGTGAATACAAACATACCACTAGGTTCGACTAGAACCTTAATGCCTTGAGTAGATTGATTTTCGAGTGTGGATGAAATACGTCCCTTTAAAAGGACTTGTTGGGCGTCAACGTTGTAAGCTAAACCAATTAGTAATAGTAGTGTGGGTAGCCATTGGTTTAGCCCTAAAATAGCTTTCTTCATGTTGACTAATATGTAATGAACAGATTTTAAAGACGCACAAAATTAACACAATTCCCCGAATCCCTGGCTTTAAGTTTTAAAAATTTACCATTCCTTAACACGATTAAGGAAATATTATGTCCAGTGATCAACACATTCTATATATCTTTATGGTTGATAAAGAAAATATGTACCCATTTTCATCGTTCTGACGTCTGAACAATGGACCCTTTGGTGAACACCCAAACCTTGATTTTTAAACCTTTCACCACAGGAATTATATACAATGTGCAAATCTAGCTACTTCCATATGTTTCGTCTTCTCCCCTTCATTTTGTGTTGCTTGTCTTTTCAAAGCCTGGCTCAACAACAAGATTATAAAGTCGGCTGTATCGGTTTTTATAATCTAGAAAATCTATTTGATACTGAAGATGATCCAGCCATTCGAGATGATGACTTTACCCCAAATGGCGATCTTCGATGGACAGAGGACTTGTATCGAGAAAAATTAGATCGCTTGGCAGAAGTGGTCGGGCAAATTGGAACGGACCTAACCCCAGATGGCCTTTCCATTTTAGGGGTAGCAGAAATAGAAAATCGTCGGGTATTAGAAGATTTTGCAGATCACCCAGGGCTTAGAAATCGAAATTATCAGGTGCTTCACTTTGATTCGCCTGACAAACGGGGTATTGATGTGGCTCTACTCTACCAGCCCAAATATTTTCAACCCACCTTTAGTAAAAACATCCCTATGACAACTGTCAAAGAGGATGGGGATACCCTATTTACCCGTGATATCCTTTGGGTGAGTGGGTACTATGATGGGGATTTGATCCATGTTTTGGTAAATCACTGGCCTTCGCGGCGCGGAGGAGAGCGGCGTTCTGCACCCTATCGCAATTTAGCAGCCTTACAAAATAAGCGCATTGTTGATTCGCTACAAGCGGCTGATCCCACTGCCAAGGTCATCATCATGGGCGATTTGAATGATGACCCTACTAGTCCTAGCGTCAAGGATGTACTCAATGCTAAGTACAAAAAAAACAGGGTACCCAAAAAAGGGCTTTATAATCCCATGTATGCTTTTTACAAAAAAGGGCTGGGGACGACGGCTTGGCGAGGAGCCTGGAGTTTGTTTGATCAAATTATCCTGTCTTCAGGCTTACTCAACAAGGATACAAAGGGTTATCAATATTATAAAGCCAGCGTATTTAACAAAAAATTTCTGATCCAGAAAACAGGGTCTTTTAAAGGCTATCCTTGGCGAACCTTTGCTGGGGGTCAATACCTCAAAGGATACAGCGACCATTTTCCAGTCTACCTGTATTTGATCAAAGCGATCTAATCGGATAGGACAAAAATATACTATCTTTGCCCCTCGCTATGATCGATAAGCCACCACTAGAGCTCAATTCAGATTTTCAGTATGCCCTTGATGAAATAGAGCAGGGCAAAAGCCTGTTTATTACTGGACGGGCAGGTACGGGTAAGTCCACTTTACTCAAGCTATTCCGAAATACAACTAAGAAAAAAACGATTGTACTGGCCCCAACGGGCGTAGCCGCACTCAATGTAAAGGGACAAACGATTCACTCCTTTTTCCGCTTTCCCGCTAAACCCTTATCTAAACGCGAAATCAAAACCTTGCGCAATCGCAAATTGTACAAAAAAATGGAAGTACTCGTCATCGACGAAATCTCTATGGTACGCAGCGATTTATTGGATAATATTGACATCTTTCTAAGACGCAATCGCGAAAACCCCATGCCTTTTGGAGGGGTGCAAGTCGTCTTTTTTGGCGATTTGTTCCAATTGCCTCCCGTCGTTTCCTCTCCAGTCGAGCAGCAGCTTTTCCAAGGTTATTACAAAAGCCCCTATTTCTTTTCTGCACATGTTTTTGAAGAGGGTTTTGAGATAGAAATGGTCGAGCTTCGCAAGACCTACAGGCAGGAGTCCAGGCATTTTTTGCGACTATTGGATGCCGTTCGTCTCAATCAAATTGATCAGGATGATCTCGAGGACCTCAATGATCGCTATCTCCCCCACTTCGAGCCAGAGGATTATTACATCACCCTGTCTAGTCGAAACTCCATTGTGGATCAGATCAATGATCGACAATTGAGAGGTTTGGAAACGGAGGAATATGCCTACATGGCTACCATTAATGGCAAGTTTGCTCCCAAGCTTTTTCCTACAGAATCCATCCTAAAACTCAAAGAAGGCGCACAGGTGATGTTTATCAAGAATGATCCTCAGCGGCGTTTTGTCAATGGCAGTATTGGAAAAGTCTATCAATTGCGAGATGATCAGATCGTCGTGCAAGTAGAAGATCGAGAAGGAAAGAGCAAATTGATTGAAGTGGAGAAAATGGAATGGGAAATTGAGCGTTATCAAAACAGCGAAGAAGAGGAAAATGAAATCAAGGTCGAAACGGTCGGCAGTTTCAAACAATATCCCTTGAGACTAGCCTGGGCCATCACCATTCACAAAAGTCAAGGCAAAACCTTTGATAAAGTCATCATCCAAATGGGTAAAGGCGCTTTTGAACACGGCCAAACCTATGTAGCCCTTAGCCGCTGCCGTACTTTGGATGGCATTGTTCTCAAGCAAGCACTTCGCTACCAAGATGTCATGGTCGACGAGCGCGTTGTTGAGTTCTACGAACAACATTTTTAAATTGATTAGTCAACAAATTTTTGAGCTATTTAAATTATAATCCTATGAAACGTAATATCCATATCCTACTCATCTTTCTTGTCTTCCCGCTATGTGTACAAGCCCAGTATTTCCCAGAAAGCTTGGACAAATGGGAGGCCATTATTACCCAGGATGTCCAATGGCCCAAAGCCAGTCAAGTTGAGGCTTTTAAAAAGGCCCCGCTCATCGTCATCAAAGCGACGATGCCAAAATACAATGCCAAACGCGCCAAGCGCTGGGGAGATTACTATGAGGAGGAATTTAAGAGGGAAAAACAGTTTGTCAAAAACTACAACGCCGCCATTGATTCCATCATTATCAAGTATTATCCCTACAAGGATAAAGCTCGCAAAATGACAGAGGAGTCCTACGGGAAAATGAAGAAAGGCAAAAAAGATCGCGTCTATGCCTACATTCGCCCTAAAGACAATACCTATCTACATTTTGGGCTTAGTAATGAACGCAAGGCACTCTACGCGCTACCCATTCTGGAAGATATGGAATACGAAGCGGTCAATATGGCTGCTGAATTTCAATTTATCTTCCATCGCCTAGAAAACTATTTTAAGCGGATGGAAAGGGTTCGCGAACTAGTATGAAAATCTATAAGGCATGTAAAGCAGAACTGAACGAAAAACTGGCTAAGGAATTTGGGGAAAAGACCTTACTGATTGATAGAAATTTTCTTGCCGAAGATGTTGGAGAAGAACAAGTCAGGAAATCTCTTGATTTGCCCTTCCGATTAGTGCGTACAGAAGAGATTAATAAAGTCATTCTCAACAAACCGACAGATGTTTGGTATTTAAAAGTGGTTCCCTACACAGGTTTTGATCGCAGGTCAACACCAGGCATAGATGGCGATCGCAGTAATGATTTTGGAAGTATCGAGATGAAAAGGGTCAATCGTCGTTTTAGGAGTGGCGCACACTATATTGTCGACCCTACAGACGGAACGGCCGTATATGTTCGCTTCAATTTGGACGCGGAGATTACGGAAAATGCTTTGAATCATTATAATAGCCAGTTGAAAGAGTCTCAGGTCTCTTTGCGCTAAATATTTCCCGTCTATTGTCGGAGTGACGGCGAGTCACTCCGACAAGACTATATCTTACTGAACCGCTAATGCGGCATCAATAATGCCCCAACCAAAATCGGAATCTCTGCTTGGATAGATGCTAGCAGAGGTTTTTAGTCGATTGAGCACCGTACTACGGCTCCAATTGGGATAACGACTCCATACCAAGGCAGCAACACCAGCCGTCATGGCTGTTGCAGCAGAAGAGCCCCCAATATAGGATGGCGTATTACCACTCATAGCCAAACTCAAGGCCGTACGATCGCCATTGGAAGCGCGTTGCATGACCGCCACAAAATCAACTTGGCTACCATAGTGACACTCATTACATTCTGCAAGTGGCGTGACATCCTTAACACCAGTGACTGCTACCGTTTGAGACATACTAGCTGGAAATACAACGCCTACCCAATTGGTAAACCAAGTAGAAGTACCTGCCGCTGCAAAAATCAACTTGTTCCGATTGTAAGCATGAAAAATGCCATCAGCTACCGTACTGCTGTAGAATATGTCGCCTAGTGACATACTGATGATCTTAACCGCTCCATCATTGCCTGACAGAATCAAGGCATCTCTCACCCCTTGCTTCTCCCGCCAATCGTTAATAACGACATCATCCGTTCCGCGTATAGAGAATAGATTGCAATTATAGGCGACACCAGCAGGTGTACCACCAAAGCCACGGGGTGCAGCAACTAGTCCAGCCATTTGCGTACCATGACCACAATCGTCATTTGGCCCATCGGGTCTTGCCCAAGGCCACCAAGAAGAAATAAAAGTACCATCGCGCTGAAGACTACGGCCTTGAGACTGACCAGAATTGAACTCACTGCCGAGCTTTGATTGGCTAGGAGAAGTACCTGAATCAATGACTGCCACCTTTACGCCCTGACCTGTACTTTGTGACCAAGCAGCAGGTACATTCATAAAATCGTAAGTCCAGGGAATAATGGCCTGAGGACTGGTTGAAGTAAAATCCTGAGCAGGAATATTATTGGCGCCTACCGCACCTCCACAACCAGCAGCAGAGCGAGCTTGAGTGCCGTAGGTATAGGTAGCAACTTCTACATAACGTACCTCATCCATAGTCCGCAATTCCGCCAGAAGCGCTTTATCCCAAATCTTGATCATAATAGCTGGAACGGGCTGTGGACCAGGCGTCATTAGAATATCCTCGCGTGTGTAGCGCGGTTCTGTGAGTCCTCGATTAGCCGCTTCCAGGGCCATCTCAATTAAATCTTCTTTAACGGCACTCCAAGTAGGTTCTTGTGGATCAATTTCATGGATTTTATCTTTGATATTTTCTGTGTTGCTGGTTTGATAACCAAGGGCTACAATAGAATCACTTTGTACTAAAGCACTCCATAAAAGCTGATCGCTAGCCATGTTCCAATTATAGACGGTTCCATGATCGAGTTGTTTTTTAATTTCGGCATCAATTTCGGATTTGGGCATAGGATCTTGTTCGGAATTTGGGCTTAATTCCAATTCAGAGGAATCTTTCGAACAGCTCCAAAGGAGCAGTAAAACCAGTAATGTAAATAGATTTTTTTGTAAGGACATGTGTGTTAGTTTATGATGATAAAAAATGGGTGTTGCTTATCCGTGGGACTCCATTGGTTGGAGTGGACTTTATTTTAAGACCAGATAAATGAGTTTAATTGATCCAGTGGTGGGATCAGAGAAAGGGTGATTACTAATGATCAAATATAACAAAAAAATTGCATGGAGAGTTAGACGAGTTTGATTTTTTTTGGTTAGGATGGGTTGAAAATTTTGGTAGGGGTATTTTTAGGGCATAGCTTGCGCTTTTTTTTGGGTGGGCCCTCCCACAGCCGCCACCGCCAGCCAAAATCCTCATCAAAAATCTAGGCATAAAGCCCTGCCATTCTCTGAGGACCGTCTATGGCCGCAAAGTTTTCTAAACAACCTGTGGGAGTTCAATTGAACTGGAATTCCAC
>JBCBDH010000361.1:0-6729 GCA_038529855.1 Bacteroidota bacterium
TTTTTTCAGCAATTTCTTTTAGGGATTGATCATCGTAATAAAAGGATTTAATGATCAATTGACAATCTCGACAAAGCTGTTGAATGGCCGTGGATACCAATGCTGCTAATTCCTTTTGAACCAAGTCAGCTTCTGTTTTTTCTTCATCCTCAAAGTCCAAACCACTAAGTGATAAGGTGGGTTCTTTTTGTTGGATTCTATATTTATATAATTTCTTTTTTGCTCGATAAGTAAAATAATAGGCCAGATTCCCATAAAATATTCTGCCCTTTAGCAAATCTTTTCGAATTTCATAAAGGGCATCCATCGTACAGTTGTAAGCCACCTCCTGCTCCGCTGATTCTCTGAAGACTAAAAAATTCAAACACTGCTTAAAGTGAGAGAGATAAGCCTGCTCGATGAGGGTCTCCTCCCCTAGCTTCAATTGCTGTCGCAAAGCTTTAAACTCTGCTCGAGTCAAACCCAGGTTTTTTTGCCGATTTTCATTTGTGGGTTCTGCCAACTTACATTCTTTCTTGGTCAGTAAACGCAATTCTTTATCTACATCCAATCCTCCCTTTTCAGGCTCCCACCTTTTAATCAATTGCTGAAGTTTACTAAATACATCCATTAAAATGTCTTGCGCTTCTTCTTCAAGAGCAGGATACTCCCCTATCAGCCATTCATACAGTTCATCCTTTGCAGGAGACACAATTCGTTTTTGAAAAGTATCCGTTTGCCCTCGAAGCAGATCCGCTTGAATTTCTCCTAGTTGTTGCATACAGTCGTCAAATAATTGTTTTTCGTCTTGTTTTGATGCTTAAACTTACTTTTTATTACGGGTATATCAAACGTAAATGAGTGTTAGCTTTATATCCTTTGTCGCTTCAAATATATAATGTTTGCTTCCCAGACAACTGTGACTACATTTTAGTTCTTTTTTATACAGACCTAAAAAAAGAGGCATATCCTCCTTCGAGTATACGCCCCCTAAAAGGCAATAATTATTTCATTGAAACCCTCATCTGCTAATCATCACGCTGCCTATCTGTATCCTTTTTGATCACTTAGCGCGGGCTGCCCTGTCGGACTGAATTGGCTCAGTCCGACAGTTAGCGCGAAAGCCCGTATAAAATATCTTCCGCTACAAAATCTTTCGTCGAGCCTCCCGTCCTTTAGGAGTTCTACCCTTTGAGTATGGCCTTTTAAGCTACATTGGGCTTACTGAAAAATCCTTATGGAAACACCTCGAAACTTAACGGTATCCCCTACTAGACAAATGTCAGCATCCCTAAAAAAGTGACATCACAAACCGCTCTCCACTAAAATTTTCAAAAAAAAAGAAATCTTTGTCACAGTTGCCTTTTTTATAGGCATTGTATTTATGCTTGGTCATATATGGTATAACAAGCAGTTAGCTGACCGGTCTACAAAAATCCTAGTTTCACCTCCTTACACCATTACGGGGGCGGCAATAATTAATTCAACAAAAGAAACGATAATGAAAAAATCATTAATTAATCAACTCTTACTTCTATGTTTGATAAGCATCATAGCTCCAAATTATGCTGATGCTCAAAACTATGATGACCGCTGCTTCATCGCGCAATTTGAAGCTGGAACAACACAAGCGGAAATAGATGCCTTACTCTCTCCTTATAACCTTCTCATTGAAGATGGCCCCACCACTGCTTTTAATAATCAATTTGCCCTGATCTGTGTCGACCCTGTACTGGGTTTTCCAGATATTCCAGTCAATAGTAATGGGCAAGTGGACATCAATGGTGTCATTGTCATTGTGGACGCCAACGATGTACAAAACGATGATATATTAGATGCCATTGGTCTAAATTTCAATCTGGACCCACTCGCTGCTCCAAGTGGCGGTTCTTCCCATATATTCCGCCATCCCTTGGCAAGCTGCAGACCTGGAGCCTTTACGATTGACACGGCTCCTGGGACCAATGCAGTGAAATTGGGCGTTTTGGACACGGGGATAAAAGTCCATTCAGGCACAGGCTTAGAAAACTTTTTTGATCCCACCAACCTGGGATGGAATACCATAAATGACACTTCTGATCCAGCGGATGATAATGGTCATGGTTGCCATGTGTCCAGCAATATTGTATTGGCCACTCCACAAAGCCTTTCCGCTGCCCTTCAGCTCAAAGCCTACAAAACGATTGAGATGGACGGTAGTTCTAGTATTTGGAGGTCTATAAAAGGCATTAATGAAGCGCTCTTGGATGGCGTACGCATTATCAATATAAGCAGCAGCTATAGGGCATCATTTGATCACCGATTTGAGGAAGTCCCCTTAAAATTAGCTATTGAAGAAGCTGGATCAATCGCTGGAATATTGTTTGTGGCTTCCGCTGGCAATAATGGAATGGATAATGATAATCCAAATGGGCAAGCCAATTATCCCGCCTCTTTTATGATGGATAATATGCTGGCTGTTTCTGCAGTGGACTGCAATGCCGCTACGCCAATTTGGTCCAATCGAGGAACCTCTTCCGTGGATATAGCCGCACCAGGCGTAGGCATTTGGGGCTTAGATGAAAATGGACTATATGTACAAAGAGACGGAACTTCTTTTGCCACAGCACTAACTTCCCGTCTAGCCGCCATACTCGCCACTCAACAATCTGTTTTTGATTATAAGGAGATAAAATGTGCCATTATCAATGGCGCCAATCACTCTTCTACTACGCCTACCTTAAGTCAAGGCTATCTGGATGCAACTAAAGCACAAATGATTTTTAATACGGGTAGTGCCTGTTCTGTTTCCTCCTTGCCAACGGGTAGCGAATATTCCGCAACATCTACCGTAGAAGTGGACATCAAAAATGGACAGTGGTTGAATATTGATTCAGATAAGGAGCAAGTAGCCAACTTGAGGGTATTCAATATGCTGGGCCAACTCCTACATGCCAAAGAGCTACAGCTACAAGCAGGCCCCAATTCCTTTGACTTGGAAATTCCCAAATACCACTCTCCTACTACCTATGTATACCAGCTACAATACGGTACTCGAAATAAGACACTTATGTTTGTTAGATAGCAGATGATAAGCATTTTATCAGGTCATTTTGACTTTCACTGGGCAAAGTCAAAATGATCTGATACTTCCGAATCGACTTTTACCCTACAGTGTTTATCTTCAGGCATTCCTAATCAGTAATATGGACCTGATGATGAGATCAAATACTGTATCACTTTTTCAAATAAAATGGATGATCTATTTTATGATAGGCAGTTTATGGGCTTGTTCAACGGATGCTACAGATGAAAAAATCGGCAGCAACCAGTTGGATCAAAGATTTGTGGAAACGCTTGTGCAAGTTGAGCTGCTTCAAGATGAGCTAGCTTTTGATGTCGCTATAGACACCTTAGCAGCACTTCGCATGGACCCTCTTTTTGCTGTGGTAAAAGATACTTTGCGATCCAATGTATTTCACAAATACGGTTTGATGCTTTTTAATAAAGAAGACTATCAAAGAGCCATCCTGCAGCTAGATACTGCCATCGCTATTCGATCCAATATCAAAGCTTATCCCCTTGCTGCTCTGGCCAATAGCTATTACCTGAGAGCGCAGGCCAAAAATCAATTAAAAGATGAAACAAGTATAATAGATATCCAGCAAGCCATTGCTTATCTGGAGCAAACGGGCGATCAGAAAAAATTATTACGCTATTATATTATCCTGGCCACTGCGCTTCGAAATAAAGGGGATTTTGGACAAGCCCAGCAATATTATCAAAAGGTCTTGGATGATCCAAATGCCGAAGAAGATCCCTCACTAATGGCGATGCTCTATTCCAATCTTGGCGGTTTTTATGCACTGCAAAGAAAATTGCCAGAGCAACGCGAAAGCTTGCAAAAAGCACTTCGTATGTATACCCAAATGGGAGCAGTGGCAGAGCGCGAATATTTTGCTACCGCAATTACTTTAGGCACGAGTTTTCTGTATGAGCAAAAATGGCAAGAAGCGGAAAACTATTTCGTCAAACTACTGGATGAAATTATCGCATCGGAAAGAACCTACTACAAATTGCAAGATGGTTGTTTAAACAGCCTAGCATTTTCCAATGTCCAAATGAAGAAGCCCAATAAGGCAAGGGAATATTATACCGCCTTATTGAAACTCTCTTCAGAGATGAGTTCCTCAAAGCATACGGTTATCAGAGCAAGGGCCTATGAAGGTCTTGGTGATATCGATATCCTGACTGGGAATTTCACCGCTGCCATTAGCCAATATCACAAAGCCGTTCAGTGTCTGTTTGTAGATTTTCAAATCAAAGATGTCTATGCAACACCATCGCTCAAACAATATTCGCTCATTAGTAAAACGGATGCCCTCAGGATATTGGATCTCAAAGCAGAAGCCCATACTGCACAGTTTGAGAAAGAAGGGGATCAAAAAGAATTAGTAACTGCTTTACAAATATTTCAAGGCTTGGACGAACTCCTGACCAATGTCCGTCAAGAGTTCAAAGCGGCTTCCTCTAGTTTCAACATAGTAAAAGAAAGTATTCCCGTATATGAAAAAGCGAGTCTACTAGCTTTACAATTATACGATTTGAACCAAGATCAAATTTTTTTACAAAAAGCTTTTGACTTTGCAACTAAAAATAAGGCAATTGTACTTCAGGATGGTTTGAGAAATGAGCGAGCCAAATATGCAGGAGTTCCAGCTGAATTGATCAAACAAGAAAATAATCTAAAAAAAGAATACTACCAATTAGAAACAGCAATTATCGAACTAGAAGCGGAAGGAAAGAAGACAAGCAGCCTGGCCAATAAAAAAAATAAGCGCTTTGAAATCATCCGCCAATATGAAAAATTCATCCAACAACTAGAAGAGGATTATCCCAAATACTACCAGCTAAAATACGAGCTCAGCGAAATGGTCGACCCCAATGACATTGCTGCCCAACTTCCCGAGCAAACAGCAGTCATTGAGTTTTTTGTAGGTAGAAAACATCTGTTTATCTTTTGTATTTCTTCAAAGGGTTTAAAACATTATGTTCTGCCCAAACCCAGAAAACTATTTACCAATACCCGTGAATTTCGGCGTATCCTGCAAGACAGCGATTACCCTGCAATAGATAGTCAGTATCAAGCCGTATCTCAGTACCTCTATCAATCCTTATTTGAAACTCCACTTGGCCAATTGGAACAAGAGCAGGAAATCAAACGGCTGATCATTATACCCGATAATCAACTGCTACAAGTTTCCTTTGATGCTTTGCTGTATCAAGAAGTGGAGTTAAAAGATAAACCACTGACCTGGGATAACCCTCAAATTCCTTATCTCCTCAATAAGTACGCCATTAGCTACGCCTATTCCAATAAACTACTTTTTGATACCGCAGCTAAGCAACGAATTCAAAAAGCCAGTAATCCATTTGCAGGCTTTGGTTTGGAATACGATGACTTCACACTAGAGGGAATCAATAAATTGTCAAAATTTGAAGTAGATACGACCTTGAGTAGAGGAATGGGTAAACTGTTTCATTCTATAAGTGAAATTGAAGAAGCAAAAAATATAATTGGCGCAGGAAAACTGTGGCGAAACGAAAAAGCAACCAAAACTTCTTTTCTCAAATATGCCCCCAAATCCCAAATCCTGCACCTAGCCATGCATGGCTACGAATCCGATCATCACCCGCTAAATTCCGCTTTGATCTTTACACGAAAAAGAGGAGAAACCGACTATTTACTGAAAGCAGCAGACTTATACACCCTGTCTTTATCTGCAGATATGACTGTTCTTAGCGCCTGCCATACTGCTTCTGGTCGAATCTACAAAGGAGAAGGCGTACGCTCCCTTGCCCGAGCATTTCGCTATGCGGGCTGCCCGAGCTTGATTGCTACCCTCTGGTCCGTCTCTGACTATTCGACCAAACAGATCATCGTCGATTTCTACAGACAGCTAAAAGATGGAGCGAGCAGAGACCTTGCTTTACAACAGGCTAAACTCAATTACATCAGACGAGGGCAACCCTCACAAAAGATGCCTTACTACTGGACCCATTTGGTTTTGATAGGAGAAACAGATCAATTGGAATTATAGCTAAAATCAATTTTTAGGTACTGATTAGCACACAAGCACTTGTGCGGAATGAACACCGCATGAGCTAGGAAAACTATGTCTTAACCACTTGTAAACTATCGGGAAATAATGCCTCACTAACTGTCAGACTGCCCCTCAAAAGAGCGGGCGGCCTGGCGAAATACTGTCTGAGCAGAGCGAGTTTATTTCGCCAAGATTTTTGCTTCGTTTTTATCGAATGAAAAATGAAGACGCATGACGGAGCAAAGCTAGCATACCTAGGATAGCCCCGAAATACTTTAAGGGCTTTCCCGCTAACTGTCGGACTGACCCCGCTGCCGCTGGCACTCTGGCGGGAAGTCAGTCCGACAGAGCCACCCGCACCTAGCGCTGTGACTAAAAAAACATTTCAATATTACTTAATATAAAAATTAGCAACTATGTATTCAAAACTAAAACTTCTCCTCCTTTCACTCGTCCTCTTAATTCCGCTAGGGCAAAATCTAGCTCAACCAAGAAGTTCTTCTTGTCCAATGGAACTAGCAGGAACCCATCAGCACCATGGAGTACATTATCATCATCAAAAACATCAGCACCAGGAAAAACATCAGCATCAAGGAGGTCCCGAGGCTATGTCCTTTGGATTATTAGACGATGAAGCCCTGGATTTTTTTGCTGGCAATGATGGCTG
>JBCBDH010000362.1:0-6715 GCA_038529855.1 Bacteroidota bacterium
TGAAGATGGAGACATCTACAGCGCAGGTGTAGCAACCAATGAACCTTCCATTGGTTACGACGAATGTGCTTTGCGTTATGCCAAAAAATGGACGGTGGAAGCCTTTTTGAAAACCAGTGAAAATTACTTTTTTGAATATCCCATCAATGCTGCCTACTATCCTGGTGCCTCTGTGGGCTATAGCCAAGTGACAGTGAGAAGTCTGGCAACAGATATGGCCATGAATTCTAGTGATTACGGCAGTCTGAATTTACCTTCAGGTTTTGCAACGACAGGCTATACCGTCAATGAATTTTATACCGCCAAGGACTTTCCAGTATTGGTTGAAGAAACCAATTTGCAGCATCGCAATTCTGATTTGCCAAGGATACCCTTTACCGCCTTTTTTAATTTTTCAAGTGATAAATATACAGGTACCCAAGGCTATGCGATTACCTTAAATGATATGCATGGTAAGGCGCGAAGAGTAGCGCATTATGGCACTGGACAAATGGGGATTCCGCTTGATCAGCGCCTTAGTGAAGTGGTCTATACTTATGCTAGTAAAAATACGGAAATCACTACTGTAGCTAATCAAAAACGAAAAGTCAATAGTCTGGATAATGAGGTGGTCGTTCTCAAAAATGATGCTTCTGATAGGACGGCAGCAGATATGGAAATTCAAGAATTGGGCGTAGACTACGAATTCTTTATGGATACGCGCGAAGCCTCCCATACCTCTGCGGATGGTTATTTGGGTTTTAATATCGACCTGACTAGCCCCCTAGTTTTCGGCCTCACGGCCTTCCCCAATCTAACGGTCAATGTCGGCCGTACCCGAACGGCCGTTACCAATAAGGTCATTCGCAAGACAGGCATACTCATTCGAACGGATGCTTATGACGGCCAGTCGCACATCACCACGAGCAATAAAGTGTTTGACCCCATGACTGGGGAACCCTTACTGACCACCGTCAATAATAGTTTTGATCAAGCCATCTACAATTATAATATTCCCGCTCGCCTGGCCTATGATCGAATGGGCGAAGCCTATAAAAACTGGGGGATGTCTTTTGAAGGACTGCTCAGTGTAGACCGCGATTGTGGCTATTTTTCCATGCAAGGCCTTCCCGCTGAACAACTTTCCAGATTGGTGAAGGGTGATCTTTGTGTTGTTACTGACTTTACACCTGGAGGAGGAAGTTGTGGAAGCCACAGCGAGATATGTGATCATCCCGCTTTTGTATATGTGGGGGAAGATGCTGGAGTGGCGCTGTTTGAAAATGCAGGCGTAAGCGATGATATTGGGACGGCAGGGGTAGAGATGAAAATTATGCGATCTGGTCGTCGCAATCACTTGACGGCAAAAGCAGGTAATGTAACAGCCATGGCTGACCCCACCATTGACAGAACAGTTACTAGTGGAACGGTGACTATTAATTTGCCTGATGCCAGTACGGGAACCGTTCCATTTAGCTATGGAGCGATTGATCAGGTCTTAAATGCGAGTGCGGTGACTTATAGCGATGCTTGGGATTTGGAGCGAGAGGTGGAGGAACGTTTGGTCGAAGTAGAAAACAGCTTTTGCAGGTGTTTGTATGTAAGTTTTGATTATACAGGTACACCCCCTAATTGTCCAGTAGAAGTTACATTTAGAACGGCGGATGGTAATAATAATATTTACATTGTGGACCCAATACCCTCAGGTTCTTGTGGGGCAACAGGCTTAAATAATTGTGAGAAAATTATCTGCTCTTCTGGGAATTTTACCAATATAAGTTACCGCTTTTTAGACGGTCCATGCACTGATATCACTGGCGTTACTTTTGATGTACTCGCTTCTCCTGAAGGAGAGTGTGGAACCTCCACCTGTAATGAATGTTTGATAGCGGGTGGAATTATTGGTGGAGTAACGGGAACCTGTAATCCTCCCTTGTGGAGAGCAGATTTTACGATTAATGGTAGGGTTTATACGGACTACAGTGGGATTAATCTTCCTGCATATCAATGTGATATTATTCCTGCATCTGCCAATTATGACTTCTGTCACCGTTTCATATGCAGTAGTCAGCCTATTATTGTCAGTGATGTTCGCTTAGAGTTTAGTGATTGTGAAGGCGATATTTCCTCTGATTGGGAAATTATTGATGGGAGTTGTAATCATGGAACTAGTGGGGGGACTGGTGGTGGAAGTACAACAAACGTCCCGCTCGCCACAGCCTCCTTTGATATTGGCCAGCGCGGCATCTGGCGCCCTTATCGAAATTATGTCTATGTAGACGAACGAACAGCCAATCACAAAAATGTTTCTGGACCCATTGATCTAGCGACAGATGGCCAATTGGCGAATGACCTGGTTTTATTTGATTGGCAAAACCCCTTCTTTACGCAGGCGAGTGGCGCACAAAAATGGAAAATGACCAATGAGATTACCAAATATGGTCGCAATGGGGAGGAGATGGAAAACCGCGATATTATTGGTTTGTACAGTGCTGCACTTTATGGTTATAAAGATAATTTGCCCATCGCGGTAGGGGCCAATGCCGCATTTGTCGAACTGGCCTTTGATGGTTTTGAAGAGTACAGCGATCCAGCCATTACTTCAGCTGAAGAAAATGGGAATTTTGATTTTGAATGTCTTGATAGCGAAAAGACCACCAGTCTGACTTATAATGTACTGGGTGGCTATCAGGGAGAAACGACGATCTGGATTGATAAGAAATATTATCCCAATTTGCCTTTACCCAATGATGCTTTTCTCTTGCTCCAAGATCATTTGGGGAATGAGTACGAAGCAGCAGCAGGGGTAAGTGCAGTCAATCCCCTTGATCCAAGTGCTACGGGTTCCACCATCGCTTTTCGAGGAGATATTTGTGCTTTGACTTTAACATCAATACAATCCTGCGAACTACCCACTGGTTCGCCATTAACGGGTCGTGTGGTGTTGAGATGGAAAAACAGCTTTTCGGGAAGTGGCTGTAATGTAGCAGTGGATCCAAATTTTGCGCACAGTGGAGACCGCTCCATGAAGATCAACAGCACCACTACTTTTGACCAAAAGACTTTGCAATTGGAAAGCAACCGCCGCTATGTCTTTAGTGCATGGGTACGTCGCTTTTCAGAATTGCCCACCCCTACTTTTGACGATGGCCGAGATTGGGTAGCGATCAATATGGGTTCCACAAGCATCAATGTCAAACCCGCTGGTGCCATTATTGAAGGTTGGCAACGCATGGAGGCCATCTTCACCTATACGGGCGATCCGCTATCGCTCACCCTAAATGCCAGTGCGGGGGCTTGGAATATAGATGACATTCGAATCTTCCCAGAAGATGGCAGTCTGCAGACCTATGTTTACGACCCCAATGATTACCGCCTACAAGCGGTACTGGATAATAATAATTACGCCACTTTCTATCACTACGACGAAGAAGGTAATTTATTCCTAATCAAAAAAGAAACGGCTAGGGGGATTCAAACCATACAAGAAACTAGAGAATACATCAAAGATTCAAGTATGTAAATGAGAAGGCGATCCGCTAGATAAAGTTGATCCAATCTGAATTCATTAACCATGAAATAAAAAATAAAACAACATGAAAAATACCATTCAATGGCTATTGGGCCTCTGGCTAATGGCTAGTGTGCTACCCGCCCATGCTCAGGATATGGAAGCTGATCTCAAATCAGTACAAGCCAATTATCAATCCATGAAGGCTTATCACCTCAAGATGACAGCCACCATATACAAATGGGAAGATTTAGAAAAACCAGCGGGGACTAAAGTCACCCAGATCAAACGAAAAGGAGCAGACTTGATCTGTGAAATGGATCAAATGCTGATGCTAATGACAGAAGAGTATTTGATTACCCAATTGAAAGAAGAAGCGGTACTGGTTTGCAATAAGCGGGAGGCATCAGCGGAGTCACAAAACTTGATGCCTGATTTTGATGAGGTCTTGGGGACTTATGACGAGCTGTTATTCAAGGGCTACACCAAAGGATGGAAATGCTATGTCCTCAAAAATCAAGATTCTCCTACGCCTGTGATTGAGGTTTATTTAGATGAGAAATCCAAGCTGGTCAGACAGTTGGTGTATCACTATAAGGAAGACATTCCTGGGCTTCCTGCGAAGGTAGAAATTGAGGTAGCGCATCTCGCCCTGAATGCCAATTTTTCCAAAAAAATGTTTTCTCCAGATCAATATGTACAGATTAGTGAAGATGTCGTTCAGCTAAAGCCAAGTCATAAAGACTATACCTTGATTTTGGGAGATGGGCTAAAATATGAATAATCGAAAAGTATAAATAGTTGTCATATGATTCGTTTGTTTATCAAATTGCTTTTAGGTGGATTTTTATTGCTGGTATGTAGTGTTTCTGCAGATGCCCATATGATCACCTATACTAATTATTTGGATCGCGATGAACACTTGGTGAATGGCGTGGTGCAGATAGAAGACCCATTACAGGATGAGCCCGTGGGGAATCCTATTCAATATGTGGTCAATCGTCATGTACAGGTGAGCCTGGTTTACGGGCGGGAAGATCGAACGGATGTTATTGGCAACTATTGGTCTTACAAAATTCTATACGATCTATACGAAGATGGGGCGACAAGTCCTTCTGCTAGTGCAGAACTTATTATTTCGCACAAAGCGGCTGATGGTATTTACGAAGCCATTAATCGTCATTTCATTACCACAGGTGAAGCCAAAGCCATTATTACTGGCGTAGTAGCCAGTACAGATGATTTTGCCACAGAGATTACTGATCCTAGCCAAATTGCCAATCTAATTCCTGACGATATTCGACTAGAAATTCGAATGGAGGTGGAGCGTTTCGATTATATGCTGCCTTATCCAAGCTTTGGGATGAGCCATAATTACGATGCCAGTCAGCATGAATTGGAAGTGCGTTGGGGCTATGTGCCAGGAGCAGAGGAGTATCAAGTAGAATGGGCTTATATAGATGCACAAACCATTGTGGCGCCAAGTCTGCCCAATGAGGTATTTGAAGATGCGATAAGGGTACAGGTAAAGTCCCAGCACTATGCCATATCTATTACTTATCCAGCGGGGAATATTTATTATCGCGTTCGTCCAGTGGGGCGTTTTATTCGGAATGTCAATGGCGACTATTCGAATTTGAAATTTGGCCCCTGGAATGCAGTCAGCAGCCCAATTGCTATCAGTGATTTTGATCCCAATCACCATTGGCAATATACCAATACTTTTGCCGAAGATGGCAAACACAAAAAAGTCATCAGCTACTTTGACGATGGTCTCCGCAATCGCCAAACCCAAACCAATCTAAGCACAGAGGAAACGACCCTCGTTGCTACGGCGCATTATGATGTAGAAGGGCGCCCCACGATGAATATCTTGCCCGTGCCAGCCGTAAATAATGATCTATTATTTTTCAAACCCAGTTTTAATCGCGCCTCAGATGGCACTGCTTATAATCGGGCACATTTTGATAAGAGTTTGGGTAATGGTTGTTTGGCCAGTCTGCCTGATCCATTGAGTGAAGCTAAAGTCAATAATTTGGGTGGAGCGGGGTATTACTTTTCTTCGACCTATGCCAATGATGCGACTGCGGATGGTTTGTATAAAAACTACCTCCCTGATGCCAATCAATATCCAATGACCCAAATGCGCTACCTCAATGATGGTACGGGGCGCATTGCCAGTCAGAGCGGAGTGGGCGATTTTTATCAATTGGGTACGGATCGAGCGACCAAATATTTTTATGATGATGCTTCTGCTACGCAATTGCGGCGATTATTTGGAAGCGATGTTGGATCAGCTAAGTTTTACAAGCGAAACATCGTTATGGATGCCAATGGGCAAATGAGTGTTTCCTACATTGATGCTGCGGGTAGAGTCGTAGCTACTTCCCTGGCTGGAGTGACCCCAGATAATGTGATTCCACTGGATAGTGAATCGACCTCCGCTTATGCAATGGTAGAAGATTTTACAGATAATAATGTGGTTTATCCTGAAGAGGGATTGAGTGTAAGTGTGGTGACGATTATGAATGAAATTCTTCCAAAGAATACAGTTGGTTTTTCCTATGAATTGATAGGAGAAAATTTAAGTCTTGATCTGCCAGATGAGATGGGAACCATTTGTCAAAGCTGTGATTATGAACTGCGCATCCGAGCGGAAAGCCCTTGTGGGATTCCTGTATTGCTTGATTTAGGAGCGGGTGCTTCGACCTTTGAATATGTACAAGTCGCCTATGGCGCTGATTTGTGTAGCTCATCGACCTACAATGCGATGACGAGTGTATCTTTCTTTATAGAAATGCGAGAGATTGGCTTGTACAAAATCACAAAAGAGCTTCGAGTATTGGAGAAATCTGCGGCAGATTGGGCTGTTGTTTTACAAGATGAGCTACCTGAATTACAAACGATCATTGATGCACAAGAAGTAGATTTACTCTCCTGTTATGTCACCTGTGATCAACGCTGTCGCTACGAATTAAAGGCCGCTAGTTCTGATCCCAACTACGAGCCAACACAGGCGGAGATAGACGCCTGTATTACTGGATTGGGCGACTATTGTGATGCAAGTGGAGAACAAGCCATTTATGTTGCTGACCAATGCGAATACATCATCAACCAAATTTACAATCAGATTTCGCCAGATGGGTGTTTGTATAAACAGGACCCGCCATGGTGGGAAGGTCGTGGGGTATCAGAAACCTTCACCCTAGCAGATGGAACGACGGG